>NZ_JBWKDS010000028.1:78607-116642 GCF_056435845.1 Streptomyces sp. NPDC043867
CCCTCCCTCATCACTTTTGGCGGGGTCGTCGGTGGGTGGGGTGGGGGTGTGTTGGAGGGGGGGGGGGGTGTGTCCCCCCCCCCCCCCCCCCCCCCCCCCCCCCCCACCGGGGCGTCCGGCCCGAGGGGCCGGACACGTCCTAACCGAACTGCTGCTCCAGGTCCTTCAGCTTGCGCTCCAGGGAGTCGAGCCGCGGCAGGCCCATGGTGTCGTCCTCCGCGGTGAGGTCGATGACCGGGTCGGTGGCGCCGCGGACCGGCTCCAGGGAGGCGCGGGAGCGCACGGGCAGTTGCTCCGACGCCGATATGGCAGGCTCCGATGAGGACGGGGCGGGAGCCCTCTCCACGGTCGCCTCCAGCTGCCGGCTGCCCCGGCCGACCAGGCCGCGGTGGCCGCGGCTGAGCGCCTTGAGGTGCGCCCGCTCGACCCGCTCCTGCTCCCGACGGCGCAGCCGGTTCTGCTCCTTCTGGCGCCGGTCCTCGCGCACCTCGTCCACGGCCTCGTCCAGCGTCCGGACGTTCTCCAGCAGCATCAGCGACCAGGCGCTGTACGTCTCGCGGGGAGCGCGCAGCCAGCGGACCATGCGGATCTGCGGCAGCGGACGCGGAACCAGGCCCTGCTCCCGCAGTGCGGCGCGACGCGTCTGCTTCAGCGCACGGTCGAACAGCACCGCCGCCGACAGGGACATGCCGGCGAAGAAGTGCGGTGCGCCCGCGTGGTCGATGCCCCGGGGCGCGTGGACCCAGTTGAACCAGGCCGCCGCGCCCGCGAACGTCCACACGAGTATGCGCGAGCCGAGTGCCGCGTCACCGTGGCTGGCCTCGCGCACCGCGAGCACGGAACAGAACATGGCCGCACCGTCCAGGCCGAACGGGACCAGGTACTCCCAGCCGCCGGAGAGGCCGAGGTTCTGCTCGCCGAAGCCCACGAGTCCGTGGAAGGAGAGAGCCGCGGCGACCGCGGCGCAGCAGAACAGCAGCACGTAGGAGGCGGAGCCGTATATGGCCTCCTTGCGCCTGCGGCGCTCCTCACTGCGCTCCCACGAGTCGTCCGCGCGCGTCGCTTTCTCCCCCGCCCGCTTGCCGCGCGCGAGCACCGCCACCGCCGCCAGCATGCCCAGGAGCAGGACGGCGCCCGGAAGCAGCCAGTTCAGCGATATGTCGGTCAGTCTCATCAGGGTCCCTTGCATTGGGATAGGGCGTATCGCCCGCCATAGTGGCCCAATCCCGTCGGCCCTCAGGGGGTTTCGGGGCAAGAGGCCGCCAAGGGGTGCAAGGGCTTGCGCAGGGCGGCATTTTGCTCGAACTGCCGCGCGAGGGACGGGAGTTGAGTACGAACAAGACTACCCGTACGGGTGGTTCCACGGAAAGTTCCCGCGGCCGGTGAGGAAGTTGTGAACTGCTCGTGATCCGCGGGGGCTCCGGCACGCGCCGGCCGGATGCTCCCGGTGCGAGTCGATCTTAGGGGACGCACGCCCGCCGGAGTCCTCCGGGGCGCTAACCCGTCGCGGTCGCGGTCAACTTGGCGACGCGGTCCGTGTCACAGGTGCGCGGGCAGGTGAGGCAGGTGTCCTCGGGGCGGAGCGTGTAGAAGAGGCAGCAGCTCGCCCGGTCCCGGGTGGGCAGGGGTTCCCCGTCCGGTCCGGTCAGCTCCCGGAACGCCGCGGATCCGGCGTACGGCTTCGTCGTCCCCGGCAGCAGCCGCTCCAGCTCGCGCATCGCCCGCCGCTCCTCCCCGAGGAGGTGGGCGACGTACCAGAGCCCCTCGACGATCTCGTCGGTCGCCATGCCCCACAGGGCACGCCCGCGCCGCCGCATCCGCGGCCCGAAGCCGCCGAGGACCGGTTCCAGGTGCTCGGCGACGGCGGCCCGCACCTCGGCCTCCAGCGCCGCCTCGTCCGGTACGACGCGGGCGCCGGGCAGAGTGGCCGCGGGGTCGTCCGGCAGGCAGGCGAACTCCCCGACCCGCACCGCCATGCGGCCGAGGGTGCGCTGGTACGTGACGTGCTCCACCGGCAGGCGCGGCACCCGGCGCAGCAGGAACCACGGCACGGTGATCAGCAGGCAGGCGGGCCAGGCGTAGCGGTGGAGTCCGAAGCTCGCCACGACGTCGGGGCGGGCCCGCTGCCCGTAGTCCCGGAGCACCTGCTCCTCGTCCCACACGAGGAAGGCGTCCAGGTCGGCCCCGCCCTCGGCGAGCCGGGCGGCGGAAACCCAGCCGCCGCCCCGGGGAGCCGCATCCGCGGGCCCGAGTTCGTGGACCGCCAGCCCGGGGAACACCTCGGCCAGCCGGGCGTACGCGTCCGCGACGGCCGAGGGGGCCGGGGGTGCGGCGACGCCGCGCGAGGTGTCTGCGGCCGGGGCGGAGAGGGGCATCGAGGACCACCACTTCAGGATCGTTTGAAGGTAAGGCTTACCTTACTCGTATTCGCCGAGGTGTGAACCGGGGGCCCGTGCACCTATGGTGCTTGACGGACAGGTGACAACCACCGCAATGACCCCCAAGTGCCATCAAGCCCGCAAGGAGGACCCGTGGAGCAGGCCGGCCCGCGCGACGTGCCCCGCCCCACGGGTCCGGAGACCCCGAAGGCCCCCGCCTCGGCCTTGCGCGTGCCGCCGCAGCCGGTCCCGGCCGGCCGGGACCGGCGGGACGGCGCGGGCCACCACCCGGGCCGCGCGGGCGCGGTCCGCGGGGAGCACACGCACGGCGAGCCCCCGGTGCCGCGGCCCCGCACCGACGGGCGGCGGCTCGTCCAGCGTTCCTCCGTACGCGGGCAGATCCTCGACGCGCTGCGCACGGCGCTGGTCGACGGCGAACTCGAGCCCGGCGAGGTGTACTCGGCGCCCGTCCTGGGCGAGCGGTTCGGGGTCTCGGCGACGCCCGTCCGCGAGGCGATGCAGCAGCTCGCCGTCGAGGGCGCCGTCGAGGTCGTGCCGAACCGGGGCTTCCGGGTCGTCGAGCGGTGCGCCCGCGAACTGGCGGAACTCGCCGAGGTGCGGGCCCTGATCGAGGTCCCGGTGATGCTGCGCCTCGCCCGCACGGTGCCCGCCGCCCGCTGGGCGGAGCTGCGTCCGCTGGCCGAGGCGACGGCGCGCGCCGCGTCCACCGGAGACCGCGCGAGCTACGCCGAGTACGACCGCGCCTTCCACCGCGCCGTCCTCGCCCTCGCAGGCAACGAGCAGCTGCTGCGGATCGCCGACGACCTCCACCGCCGCGCCCAGTGGCCCCTGGTCGGCGCTCCCGTCTCCCGCGGCCGCGCCGACCTCGTGGCCGACGCGGCCGAGCACACGGCCCTGCTGGACGCGCTGACCGCGCAGGACCTGACCGTGGTCCAGTCACTGGTGCGCGAGCACTTCACCGGCGCGTAGTCACCCGCCCGGGGGCGGGTCCGGCGGGGTCAGGCCGTCGCCGCCGGCGGGGCCAACTGCTGGGCCAGCCAGGTGGGTACGCCGCCCAGGAGCCGGAACAGCCGGGCGGCCTCCGCCCGCAGCCGGGACGCCTCCGGTTCGGCCTCGGCGGTCGCGAGGGACGCCAGCGCCGGAGCCGTACCGACGAGGTAGCCCAACTCCTCGCGGATGCGCAGGGATTCCCGGAAGCCGTGCCGGGCCTCCGCCAACTCGCCGTCGCGCAGGGCGAGTCCCGCGAGGTGGCGCCAGGTGAAGGAGAGCAGCAGCGGGTCGTCCTGGGCGGTGGCGCCGGCGTGGGCGCGGCGGTAGGCGGCGCGCGCCGACTGCGGGGAGTGGGCGAGGTTCTCGGCGAGCAGCCCGCGCCGGAAGTCGAGCAGCGCCCGCCCCGGGGCACCCGGCGCGATCAGTGCCGCCGCCCGGCCGAGCGCGGCCCGCGCCTCGTCGGCCCGGTCGCGGACCCCGAGCAGGGTGGACGCGTACGCCAGCTGGCCGCGCTCGCAGGCCGCCGCGCCCCGCTCGTCGTCGCTCCGCGCCTGCGCCTCCGCCGTGCGCAGCGCGTCCTCCGCCTCGGCCCAGCCGTGCTCGGTGTACAGGCACCGCTCGACGAGCAGGGAGGCTCTCTGCAGCGACGCCGCCGCGGAGTGCGGTTCCACGAGCGCGGCCGCGTCGGCCCAGCAGGCACGCGAGCGCAGCCGCCACACCGCGGTCTGGAGCGGATCGTCCCCCGCAGTCGTTCCGGAACCGGACATGGCGGAATGCGCCACGTTGCCCTCCCCGAGCACACCGTTGAGCTGTTGAGTGGGGGCATCTCAGCACGGATTCCGGGGCCCGGCCAAGGGGGCGGGTGAAGGATTTCACAAAGTCGTGGGGCGGCGGCGGTACCCGATGCCGCCCGTGGCGCGGGCCCGCGACCTCAGCTCATGCGCAGCGCCAGGAAGAAATCGAGCTTGTCCTCCAGGCGCGACAGGTCCCGGCCCGTCAACTGCTCGATGCGGCCCACCCGGTAGCGCAGCGTGTTGACGTGCAGGTGCAGCCGGTTGGCGCAGCGGGTCCAGGAGCCGTCGCAGTCGAGGAAGGCCTCCAGGGTGGGGATGAGCTCGGCGCGGTGCCGCCGGTCGTAGTCGCGCAGCGGGTCCAGGAGCCGGGCCGTGAACGCGCGGCGCACGTCGTCCGGCACGAACGGCAGCAGCAGCACGTGGGACGCCAGTTCCTGGTGGCCGGCCGCGCAGACCCGCCCCGGGCGCGCCGCCGCCACCCGCCGCGCGTGCCGGGCCTCCTCCAGCGCGCCGCGCAGCCCCTCCGCGGAGTGCACGGCGGCACTGACGCCTAGGGTGAGCCGCCCGTCGTCGTTCAGCCCGGCCGACAGCGGGCTCCGTACGGCCTCCAGGAGGGAGTCGGCGAGCAGCCCCGACTCGGAGCCGTCGTGCTCGGCCGACACCGCCGGAAGGGGGACGAGCGCGATGGCCTCGCCACCCGTATGGGCGACCGCGATGCGGTCGGAGTGCTCGGGCCCCGTCGAGAGCGGGTCGACGAGGATCTCCTCCAGCAGCGACTGGGCGACCGGGCCCCCGTCGACGGCGCCGCCGTCCCACTCGACCCGGGCCACCACGACCTGCCAGTGCGGGGCTGCGCCGAGCCCCGGCAGCAGCACCGGCGCGGCGACCCGCAGCCGCGCCGCGATCTCGGCGGGCGCGGCACCCGTCTGGACCAGCTCCAGGACCTCCTGGGCGAGCCGCCTGCGCACGGTGCGCGCCGCGTCGCGCCGGTCGCGCTCGACGGCGATCAGCTGGGTGACGCCCTGGAGCAGGTCGAGCCGCTCCGCGGGCCAGTCCCCGGCGTCCGCCTCGACCGCGAGCAGCCAGTCGGACAGCACCGTCTCGCGCACGTCCCGGGAGGCGGACGCGGAGCGGCCGGACGAGCGGACCGGGAACAGCGAGTACGTCGCGGGGCCCACCGCCACCCGGTGCGGCCCCCGGCGGCCGGTACGGAGCGCCGCCAGGTGCTCGGCGGCCAGCCGGGCGCACACCTCGGCGGACAGCCCGGGGCCGTTGCGTTCGGCGCCCGCGATGGGCCGGCCCGCGGGGGAGAGCACCCAGGCCCGCAGGTCCAGGTCGGAGCCGAGCAGGTCGAGGACCACGTCGGGGCCGCCGCCCGCGGGACCGGACGTCATCATCCGCCGGTGCCGGTCCACGACGGCGGCCAGGTCGCCGGCGCGCTCGCCCGACACCTGCCGTACGACGTGCTCGGTGATCGTCGCGAAGGCCACCGACTCGTTGACGGCGAACAGCGGCAGGCGGTGGCGGGCGCAGGCCAGGACCAGGTCGTCGGGGATGTCGCCCAGCTCCGCCTCGCCCGCGGCCAGCGCGGCGACACCGGCGCCCGCGAGGATGCGTACGAAGGGCTCGGAGTCCTCGGCGTCGTGCCGCCAGGCGAGACCCGTGAGGACCAGCTCGCCGCCCGAGAGATAGCGGCTGGGGTCCTTGAGGTCCGTGGTCATCACACCGCGCACGGTGCGGTCCAGTTCGTCCTCGCCGCCGAGCAGCCGCAGGCCCAGCGCGTCGGTGTCCAGCAGTGCGCGCAGCCGCATGTCTCGTCGCCGCCGTTCTTTGTCTAGAAATCTACGATGGATCCGGGGTGGGGACCCCCGGACGCGGGTTCCCGGCTCGTGAGGGGCGGCCCGCCGGCCCCCGGGGCCGGTCGCCCCGGGCTCTCCGAGGCCCTGGGCTGGGCTTTCGCGAGCCGGGCTCCCTCTTCCCCCGGCCGTGCCGGATGTTTCCCGGGGAAAGCGAAGAGGTTACTGATGACCTCTGTTCATACGAATCTACAAGATGTGCGCGCTGGCCAGCCAACTCCTTCATGGTTTCAGTGACTGACCCCGGTGGAGCACGGAGCGGTGTACTGGCCTCGATCCGCGTTAACAGCAGATGAACGAGCCGGGCCCGCCGCACACGATCTGGCTTGATCAGAACGCCCACGATACGAAGAAGAGAGCCACTCATGGACTTCCTTCGCCCCGCCAGCTGGGAGGAGGCGCTCGCCGCCAAGGCCGAGCACCCCACGGCTGTGCCGATTGCGGGTGGCACCGATGTGATGGTCGAGATCAACTTCGACCACCGGCGGCCCGAGTACCTCCTTGACCTGAACCGCGTCGGCGAGCTGAGCGAGTGGGAGGTCGGCGAGGACAGCGTGCGCCTGGGCGCCTCCGTCCCCTACACGAAGATCATGGAGCACCTGCGCGGCGAGCTGCCGGGCCTGGCCCTCGCCTCCCACACGGTGGCCTCCCCGCAGATCCGCAACCGCGGCGGAGTCGGCGGCAACCTCGGCACCGCCTCCCCGGCCGGCGACGCGCACCCCGCTCTCCTCGCGGCCGGCGCCGAGGTCGAGGCCGAGTCGGTCCGCGGCTCCCGCCTGATCCCGATCGACGAGTTCTACACCGGCGTGAAGCGCAACGCACTCGCCCCCGACGAGCTCATCAGGGCCGTCCGCGTCAGGAAGGCCGACGGACCGCAGCAGTACTCCAAGGTCGGCACCCGCAACGCGATGGTCATCGCGGTCTGCGCCTTCGGCCTCGCGTTGCACCCCGAGACCCGCACGGTCCGCACCGGCATCGGCTCCGCCGCGCCCACCCCGGTCCGCGCCAGGGCCGCCGAGGTATTCCTGAACGCGGCGCTCGACGAGGGCGGCTTCTGGGACAACGGAAAGATCATCACCCCCTCGGTCGCCAAGCAGTTCGCGGACCTGTGCTCCGCCGCCTGCAACCCGATCGACGACGTCCGGGGCACGGCGAGCTACCGCCGCCACGCGGTGGGCATCATGGCCCGCCGCACGCTGACCTGGACCTGGCAGTCGTACCGCGGCACCGCCGCCCGCACGGAGGGAGTCGCGTAATGCGCGTCAATTTCACGGTCAACGGCCGGCCGCAGGAGGCCGACGACGTATGGGAGGGCGAGAGCCTGCTGTACGTCCTGCGCGAGCGCCTCGGACTGCCCGGCTCCAAGAACGCCTGCGAGCAGGGCGAGTGCGGCTCCTGCACGGTGCGCCTCGACGGCGTACCGGTCTGTTCCTGTCTGGTCGCCGCCGGCCAGGCCGAGGGCCGCGAGGTCGTTACCGTCGAGGGGCTCGCCGACTTCGCCAAGCAGCGCGCGGAACACGGCGGTTGCGCCTCCGGCGCCTGCGGCACCGCGGAGGGGCGGGGGACTTCACTCGACGCGGCGAAGGGATGGGACGCCCAGGGCCAGGACTCGCACACCGGCGAGGGCACCGAACTCTCCCCGATCCAGCAGGCGTTCATCGACGCCGGCGCCGTCCAGTGCGGCTTCTGCACCCCGGGGCTGCTGGTCGCGGCCGACGAGATGCTGGAGCACAACCCGACCCCGACCGACGCGGACATCCGCGAGGCGCTCTCGGGCAACCTGTGCCGCTGCACCGGCTACGAGAAGATCATGGACGCGGTCCGCCTTGCGGCCGCCCGGCAGTCCGAGGCGGTCTGACCATGGGAACCACGGGTACACCCACCAACCTCACCCAGCGCTCCGGGACCAAGGGCGGCATCGGCGAGTCCACGCTCCGCCCCGACGGCACCCTCAAGGTCACCGGCGAGTTCGCGTACTCGTCCGACATGTGGCACGAGGACATGCTCTGGGGCCAGATCCTGCGCTCCACGGTCGCCCACGCCGAGATCGTCTCCATCGACACCGGCGAGGCCCTCGCGACACCCGGCGTCTACGCCGTCATGACGTACGACGACCTGCCGACCGACGTGAGGAACTACGGCCTGGAGATCCAGGACACCCCGGTCCTCGCCCACGGCAGGGTCCGCCACCACGGCGAGCCGGTCGCGATCGTCGCCGCCGACCACCCCGAGACCGCGCGCCGCGCCGCCGCCAAGATCAAGGTGGAGTACCGGGAACTGCCGGTCATCACGGACGAGGCGTCCGCCACCGCGCCCGACGCGATCCTCCTCCACGAGGGCCGCGACGACCACCACATCGGCCACGTCCCGCACCCCAACATCGTGCACCGCCAGCCGATCGTGCGCGGCAACGCCGACGAGGCCGCCAAGAAGGCCGACTTCATCGTCAGGGGCGAGTACACCTTCGGCATGCAGGACCAGGCCTTCCTCGGCCCGGAGTCCGGCCTCGCCGTGCCCGCCGAGGACGGCGGCGTCGACCTCTACATCGCCACCCAGTGGCTGCACTCCGACCTGCGCCAGATCGCGCCGGTCCTCGGCCTGCCCGAGGACAAGGTCCGCATGACGCTCTCCGGCGTCGGCGGCGCCTTCGGCGGCCGTGAGGACCTGTCCATGCAGATCCACGCCTGCCTGCTCGCGCTGCGCACCGGCAAGCCGGTCAAGATCGTCTACAACCGGTTCGAGTCCTTCTTCGGGCACGTCCACCGCCACCCCGCCAAGCTCTCCTACGAGCACGGGGCGACCAAGGACGGCAAGCTCACGCACATGAAGTGCCGCATCGTGCTGGACGGCGGCGCGTACGCGTCGGCCTCCCCGGCGGTCGTCGGCAACGCGTCCTCACTGAGCGTCGGGCCGTACGTCGTCGAGGACGTCGACATCGAGGCCGTCGCGCTGTACACCAACAACCCGCCGTGCGGGGCCATGCGCGGCTTCGGCGCGGTCCAGGCGTGCTTCGCGTACGAGGCCCAGATGGACAAGCTCGCCGACGAGGTGGGCATGGACCGGGTCGCCTTCCGGCAGCTCAACGCGATGGAACAGGGCACCCTCCTGCCGACCGGACAGCCCGTGGACTCACCCGCCCCGGTCGCCGAACTCCTGCGCCGCGTCAAGGCGATGCCGCTGCCGCCCGAGCGCCAGTGGGAGAGCTCCGAGGGCGCCGACGTGCGCCAGCTGCCCGGCGGCCTGTCCAACACCACGCACGGCGAAGGCGTCGTCCGCGGCGTCGGCTACGCGGTCGGCATCAAGAACGTCGGCTTCTCCGAGGGGTTCGACGACTACTCGACCGCCAGGGTGCGCGTGGAGGTCGTCGGCGGCGAACCCGTCGCGACCGTGCACACCGCGATGGCCGAGGTCGGCCAGGGCGGTGTCACCGTCCACGCGCAGATCGCCCGCACCGAACTCGGCGTCACCCAGGTCACCATCGCGCCGGCCGACACGCAGGTCGGCAGCGCCGGCTCGACGTCCGCGTCCCGCCAGACCTACGTCACCGGCGGCGCCGTCAAGAACTCCTGCGAGCTCGTCCGCGAGAAGGTCCTGGAGCTGGGCCGGCGCAAGTTCGGCTCCTACCACCCCGCCTGGGCGACGGCCGAACTGCTCCTGGAGGGCGGCAAGGTCGTCACCGACGGCGGCGAGGTCCTCGCCGGCCTGGCGGACGTCCTGGAGGACGAGTCCGTGGAGGTCGAGGCCGAGTGGCGGCACCGTCCGACCGAGGCCTTCGACCTGCGCACCGGACAGGGCAACGGCCACGTCCAGTACTCCTTCGCCGCGCACCGCGCCGTGGTCGAGGTGGACACCGAACTCGGCCTGGTCAAGGTCATCGAGCTGGCCTGCGCCCAGGACGTCGGCAAGGCGCTCAACCCGCTGTCCGTCATCGGCCAGATCCAGGGCGGCACCGTCCAGGGCCTGGGCGTGGCGGTCATGGAGGAGATCATCGTCGACCCCAAGACCGCCAAGGTCAGGAACCCGTCCTTCACGGACTACCTGATCCCCACCATCCTCGACACGCCGACCATCCCCGTCGACGTGCTCGAACTCGCCGACGACCACGCCCCCTACGGCCTCCGCGGCATCGGCGAGGCCCCGACCCTGTCGTCCACCCCGGCCGTCCTCGCGGCGATCCGGAACGCCACGGGCCTGGAGCTCAACCGGACGCCGGTACGTCCCGAGCACCTCACCGGCACCGCCTAGAACCCTCCGGGCGGCGCACGGAACGTCACAACTCCGCGCCGCCCGGAGTACTCAAGCACCGCACCGCTCACGGAACTTGAAGCAGCACCCCAGCAGGTCCAGCAGTCGTGTTCCCTCCGTTCGCCTCGGGCCGTCCCCCGGGTCGTGCAGCCGAAGCACCTTCCCAAATCCCGCAGCCAGTCAGGGCTTTCGCGGGTGCCCCTGTGAACCTTGGGAGTCAGGCATCATGACCCAGCAGTCCCTGGAGCCGAAGACCGCGGAGGACGCGGGCACGGGTAGCCGTGTCCCGGCCGGCCGGTCCTGGCTCGATCGGTACTTCCACATATCCCAGCGGGGATCATCGGTCGCGCGCGAAGTGCGCGGCGGAGTCACCACCTTCATGGCGATGGCGTACATCCTGCTGCTCAACCCGCTCATCCTGTCCGGCAAGGACGCCGCGGGGAACATGCTCGGCCAGCAGCCGCTGATCACCGCGACGGCGTTCGCGGCGGCCTTCACCACCCTGCTGATGGGCTTCTTCGGCAAGGTGCCGCTGGCCCTCGCCGCGGGCCTCTCGGTCTCCGGCGTGCTCTCCTCGCAGGTCGCCCCGGAGATGACCTGGCCGCAGGCCATGGGCATGTGCGTGATGTACGGCGTGGTCATCATGCTCCTGGTCGTCACCGGGCTGCGCCAGATGATCATGAACGCGATCCCGCTGGCGCTCAAGCACGCGATCACCATGGGCATCGGCCTGTTCGTTGCGCTGATCGGCTTCTACAAGGCCGGATTCGTGCAGCAGGGCAAGGCCACGCCCGTCAGCCTCGGCCCGGCCGGTGAACTCGCCGGCTGGCCGGTGCTGCTCTTCGCGGTCACCCTGCTGATGATCTTCATGCTGCAGGCCCGGGGGGTGCCCGGCGCGATCCTGATCGGCATCGTCAGCGGCACCGTGCTCGCCGTCGTCCTCAACGCCTTCGACGTCATCGACCCGAAGCAGTGGGCGAGCGGTGCCCCCGAACTGCACGGCAGCGCCGTCTCGATGCCGGACTTCTCGCTCTTCGGCGACGTCGAGTTCGGCGGCTGGGGCGAGGTCGGCGCGATGACGGTCGGCATGATCGTCTTCACCCTCGTGCTCGCCGGGTTCTTCGACGCGATGGCCACCATCATCGGCGTCGGCACGGAGGCCAAGCTCGCCGACGCGCAGGGCCGGATGCCGGGCCTGTCCAGGGCACTGTTCATCGACGGTGCCGGCGGCGCGGTCGGCGGTCTCGCCGGCGCCTCCGGGCAGACGGTGTTCGTCGAGTCCGCGACCGGGGTCGGCGAGGGCGCCCGGACCGGCCTGTCCTCCGTCGTCACCGGCCTGTTCTTCGCGGCCTGCCTGTTCTTCACCCCGCTCACCGCGATCGTCCCCGGCGAGGTGGCCGCCGCCGCGCTCGTCGTCATCGGCGCCATGATGATGATGAACGCCCGGCACGTCGACTGGTCCGACCGGGCCACGGCGATCCCGGTCTTCCTGACCGTGGTGGTCATGCCGTTCACGTACTCCATCACCGCGGGCGTCGCGGCCGGAGTCATCAGCTACACCGCCATCAAGATCGCCCAGGGCAAGGCCCGGGAGATCGGGGCATTCATGTGGGGGCTGGCGGCGGTCTTCCTCGTCTTCTTCGCCCTCAACCCGATCGAGAGCTGGATGGGCGTCCGCTGACGCCCTCCCCGTAACCGCTGAGGAGACCGAGACATGCTGGACATCGCCGAAGAGCTCCACCGGTGGGTCGAGCAGGGACGCGACTTCGCCGTGGCCACCGTGGTGGCCGTCGGCGGCAGCGCGCCCCGCCGGCCCGGCGCCGCACTCGCGGTGGACACCGACGGCACGGCGATCGGCTCGGTCTCCGGCGGCTGCGTGGAAGGCGCGGTCTACGAACTGTGCCGGCAGGCGCTCCAGGACGGCGAGACCGTCCTGGAGCGGTTCGGCTACAGCGACGACGACGCGTTCGCCGTCGGACTGACCTGCGGCGGCGTCATCGACATCCTCGTGACTCCGGTGCGGGCGGCGGACCCCGCCCGGCCGGTCCTCGCGACCGCGCTGGCAGCCGCCGCCCGTGGGGAGGCGGCGGCACTCGCGCGGATCGTCGAGGGCCCGGGCGAGCTGCTGGGACGCGCACTCCTCGTCCGGCCAGACGGCTCCTGGGAGGGCGGCTTCGGCGTCCGTCCCGAACTGGACCGCACCGTCGTCGCCGAGGCCGGCGCCCTCCTCGACGCGGGCCGCACCGGCACGATCGGGATCGGCGAGCAGGGCTCGCGCTGCGGAGCACCGCTCACGGTTCTCGTCGAGTCGTCGGTCCCGCCGCCCCGGATGATCGTCTTCGGTGCGATCGACTTCGCCTCGGCGCTGGTCCGCATCGGCAAGTTCCTCGGCTACCACGTGACGGTGGCCGACGCGCGCCCGGTGTTCGCGACCCGCGCGCGCTTCCCGGAGGCCGACGAGATCGCCGTCGAGTGGCCCCACCGGTACCTGGAGCGCACGGAGGTGGACTCCCGCACGGTCCTGTGCGTCCTCACCCACGACGCCAAGTTCGACGTCCCGCTGCTGAAGCTCGCCCTGCGGCTCCCGGTGGCGTACGTCGGCGCGATGGGGTCCCGCCGGACCCACCTGGACCGCAACGAGCGGCTGCGGGAAGTCGGCGTCTCCGACATGGAGTTGGCGCGGCTGCGCTCACCCATCGGCCTCGACCTCGGAGCACGCACGCCCGAGGAGACGGCCCTGTCGATCGCCTCGGAGATCGTCGCGCACCGGCGCGGCGGCAGCGGGGTCTCGCTGACCGGCGCGCACACGCCGATCCATCACGACGGGACGCCGTCGAGGACCGGCCGGATCGGTTCGGTGGCCTGACCGCCGAAGCCGACGCCGAGCCCGCCGCAGGCGAGCCCGCCCACACGGAACCCACCGAAGGCAGGCCCGCCGACACGGTCCGCCGGCACCGGCGGACTCGTCAACAGCCTTGCCCGGAAGGCGACTTGCGCGTCGGATGCGGGGGCGGCAAGGTGAGGGTCCGGGGGTGCAGGGGGCGCCGTCGCGGGCGAGTGTGCGGGGGCGGAGCCGTTGAGCGGGACGGGGAGAAGGCGGAGCCCGGCGGAGGACGACGCGGAGGCCACACGGTGTCTCTCCCCGGCCGCCACGACGGCGCTGGGCGTCTTCCTGCTGGCCGAGCTCGTCCTCGTCTGCGGGGCCCTGGTCAGCCTCTGGCCGGTGGTCCTCGAACTGGTCCAGCCCGAGACGCAGGACGGCTCCGTCGACCGGTGGTCCCCCTTCGGGGTGGGGCACTGGTCGCTCACCGCCGACGCCGCGATGCTGTTCGCGGTGATCCTCTGCAGTGCGCTGGGCAGCTTCGTCCACGCGGCCACCTCGTTCGCCACCTACGTGGGCAACCGGCGCCTGTACGCGAGCTGGCTGTGGTGGTACCTGCTCAGGGCCGGTATCGGCGTGGCGCTCGCCCTGCTGGTCCACTTCCTGCTGCGCGGCGGCCTGTTCGCCGGCAGCTCGGGCGCCGGCGCGACCAACCCGTACGGCTTCTCCGGCATCGCCGGCCTGTGCGGCCTGTTCTCCAAGCAGGCCGCGGACAAGCTGCGCGAGATCTGCGACACGGTCCTCAGCACCGGGCGCGACGGCGACCGCGACCGCCAGGACAAGCTGGCCACCGCGCAGGACGAGCAGACCGACTCGGCCACGTCCTGAGCCCTCCGCGGGGCAGCACCGGGGGTGCCCGCAGCGCGGCTCCGGTTTGTGCGACCCCACGCGCAAGGCCGCCGAGTTCGATGTCAGGCGCGCTTCAGCAGCCCGGTCATCGCCCGCCCGAACATCGCGCGCCCCGCCCACGCCAGCGGGCCGTCGAACAGGCGGGGCAGCCACCGCACCCGCAGCTCCTCCCGCCAGACCACCCGAGCGCTCCCGGTGCCGCACGGATGGACCTCGATCTCGGCCCAGCCCGTGACGAGCGAGCCCCGCTTGGCCAGCCGGCACCTGCCCGGCCGCCCCTCCGCCGGGACCTGCCAGGCGACGACCTCCATCGGGTCGTCGAAGGCCAGCGGGCCCACCCCCGTCCGGGCCACGAAAGCGGTGCCCTCGCCGGCCGGCGGGGGAGTGAGCACGGTGACGCGGGTCAGCGGGACCACGTCGGCATGACGCTCCCACCGCGTGAGCCGGCGCCAGGCCTCGGCGGCGGACAGCGGGGCGACGCGTTCCAGGACGAAAAGGACCACGAGCCGATCGTATGCGGAACGGGTGCGCGACGGTCTCTCCGGGACACGCCCCGGCCGACCCGGCCACCCCCGTGGAACCAGGCCACCCTTCCCGGACCGGGCCACCCCGGCCGGACCGGGCCCCCCGGCCGGACCGGGCCACTCGGGCCGAAAGCGTCCTACCGCCCCGGCCCGGCGGTGCGGGACCATGGGTGCGACCCGCGCCCGACGCCCGAGAGGCTGCTCCCGTGGACCGTGAAGCGCACGGCAGGCTCGACGGGTTCCAGCGCGACCCCTACCCGCTCTACGACCGGGCCCGGCGCGCCGAGAGGCTGCTGTACGTTCCCGAACTGGACGCCTGGCTGGTGGCGCGGGACGAGGACGTGCTGCGACGGCCCGAGGACTTCTCGTCGGCGAACGCGCTGCGGCCGGACGTCGTGCCGTCTCCCGCCGCGCTCGCGGTGCTCGGCGGCGGATTCGGCGGCCGGCCCGTGGTCGTCACCTCCGACGGCGCCCGCCACCGGGAGCTGCGCGCCCCGCTCGTCCGCGGCCTGTCGTCCGCCCGCGTCGAGGCCGTCCTGCCGTACGCCGCCGAGCGGGCCGCCGCGCTCGTGGACGGGTTCGCGAAGGACGGCCGGGTCGAGCTGATGAGCGCGTACGCGCGGCGGCTGCCCGGCGAGGTCGTCGGCCGGGTCATCGGTCTGGATCCCCGGGACGTGCCGGCCGTGGTGCGGGGCGGCCACCGCGCCGAGGAACTCCTGTTCCGCCCGCTGGCGGAGGACGAACAGCTGGCCGCCGCCCGGGACGTGGTGGCCGGCCAGCACCTCCTGGACGCGTGCGCGCGCGACCGGCGGGCCCGGCCGCGCGACGACCTGGCCACCGAACTGGTCGCCTCGCTGGCACCCGGGACCTGCGAGCTGACGCTCGACCAGCGGCACGACATCGTCGGCCATCTGCAGAACCTGCTGATCGCCGGGCATCTGACGACGACCGCGCTGATCGGCAACACCATCCTGCACCTCCTGCGGCATCCTCGGCAGTGGGACCTGCTGTGCGCGGAACCCCACCGGGCACCCGCCGCCGTCGAGGAGGCCGCCCGCTACGACAGCGTGCTCCAGGGCTTCCGGCGGGTCACCACCCGGCCGGTCACCCTCGCGGGCGCCGAACTCCCCGCCGGGGCAGCCGTGTTCGTCGCCTTCGGTGCGGCCAACCGCGACGGCGCCCGTCACGCGCGGCCGGACGAGTTCGACATCACCCGTGACCCGGACCGCCATCTCGCGTTCGGGCTCGGCGTGCACAGCTGCCCCGGATCGCAGCTGGCCCGCGAGCAAGTCCGCCTGACGTTGGAGCAGTTGACCGCACGTCTGCCCGGCCTGCGGCTGGCCGAGAAGGGTGCCGTCACGATGCGGCCGACCCTGATCCACCGTTCCCCGGAGTCCCTGCACCTGGTCTGGTGACCACCCCGCTCGGCTGTGACAGGCAGGTCAGGGCCGGTACACCTTCCCGGGCTCGGCCGTGCCGGGCGCCAGCAGCTGCGGGACCGTCACGAAGACGTACCCCCGCTCCTTCAGCGCGCGGATGATCCCGGGGACCGCGGGCACGGTGCCGGGATAGATGTCGTGGAGCAGGATGATCCCGTCCCGGGACGACTGGCGCAGGACGCGCCTTTCTATGAGCGCGGAGTCGTTCGTCGTGTAGTCCTTGGCGGTCACGCTCCACAGGACCTCGGCGAGCCCGAGTTCACGGCTGATGCGATGCACCGTGTCGTCCGTACGCCCCTGCGGCGGGCGCATCAGTGTCGGTCTGTGCCCGGTGAGCCTCTCGATGGCGTCGTTGGGTCTCCGCAGTTCCTCGCGTATCTCGTCGGGCCGGAGCCGGGTGAGGATCCTGTGGTCCCAGGTGTGGCTGGCCACCTCGTGCCCCTCGTCGGCCATGCGGGTGACCAGCTCGGGGTGCTTCTCGATGTGCCGCTTGCCGAGCAGGAAGAAGGTCGCGGGTACGCGCTCCTCCTTCAGGATGTCGAGCAGCCCTGCCGAGTTCTCGCTCGGCCCGGCGTCGAAGGTCAGCGCGATGCACTTGGCCCGGCGGCAGTCCACGGTCCCGAACCGCGCCCGGGTGTCGACGGACGGGTGCGCGCGAACCGTGCTGGGCGCCGTGGTGTCGAGTGACGAACAGCCCGTCAGTGGCAGCGCCAGGGCGAGGGCCGCCGCGAGCGTGGCGGCCGCACGGAACCTGGTCCCCGTTTTCTTCATCTTCTGGGTCAGAGAAGGCATGCCGGGACTATACATGCGGTGTATACGCGCGGTTCATAGTGGGTGGCCGGGGACTCGTGCACACCAGGGCCGTGACGGCGGTGACGCACGGTGGCCCGACACCGTGCGGTGACTCCTCCGGCCGGTGGCGGGGTCAGGGCAGGGCGACCACCTGCGCGGCGTGGGTCAGGCCCGCTCCGAAGCCGACGAGGAGGGCGAGGCCCCCGCTGGGGACGCTTCCCTCGGACAGGAGCCGGTCGATCGCCAGCGGGATCGACGCGGCCGAGGTGTTGCCGGCGGTGACGATGTCCTTGGCCACCGCGGTGTGCGGGGCCAGGCCCAGGGCGTCGGCGGCGATGTCGACGATGCGGGCGTTGGCCTGGTGGGGGACGAAAGCGGCCAGATCGCCGACCTCCACACCCGCCTGCCGCAGGGCCTCACGGGAGATCTCCGGCACACTGCGGGTCGCCCAGCGGAACACCTCGGGGCCGGTCATCCGCAGCGTCGGCCACGGGTTCCCCGGGTCCCGGGTGTCGAGCCAGCCGCGGTCGTGGGCGATCATGCGGTGCTTCTCGCCGTCGGACCCCCACACCACCGGGCCGATGCCGGGCGTCCTGGACGGACCGACCACCACCGCCCCGGCGCCGTCGCCGAAGAGGAACGCGGTGCCCCGGTCCGTGGGATCGACGATGTCGCTCATCTTCTCCGAGCCGACCACCACGACGGTGCGGGCGGTGCCGGAGCGGACCAGCGAATCGGCCACGCCCAGCGCATGGCAGAACCCCGAGCAGGCGGCGCTGACGTCCATGCCGCCCGCGGAGCCCGCGCCGATCAGGTGGGCGACGCGCGGCGCGGCGGCCGGCGCCTGCTCCAGGAAGGACATGGTGGCCAGCAGCACCATGTCGACCTCGTTCGCATCCGTGCCCGACTGGGCCAGCGCCTTGCGGGCCGCCTCCGCCGCCATGGTGATGACCGTGTCGTCGGGGCCGGCGAAGCGCCGGGTGGCAATGCCCGACCGGCGGCGGATCCACTCGTCGCTGGAGTCGAGGGAGCGGCAGATCTCCTCGTTGCTCACCAGCCGGGCCGGCCGGTACACGCCGACGCTGAGGATGCGGGCCCCGGGCCGGCGTTCGGGCGTACGGAGGCGGCTCATCACGGCTCCTTCCCGACCGTGGCGACCGCTACGGCCACGGCGGCCAGGTCGCCGTTCTCGTAGCTCCGCTTGCACGCCCGGCGCTGCACCTTGCCGCTGGAGGTCTTGGGCAGCGACCCGCGCCGCACGATGAGGATGTCGTCCGGGGTGATCCGCTGCTGTTCCCGTACGGCGTCGTACACGTGCCGGCGTACGGCTTCGGCCCCCGGGGAGCTGAGGAGCCGGCCGTCGGTCTCCACGACCACCACCAGCCGTTCGCGCTCACCGTCGTCGCAGGAGAACGCGGCCGCGCAGTTCGGGTGCAGACCCGGTACGGCGCGCTCGGCGGACAGCTCGATGTCCTGCGGGTAGTGGTTGAGACCCTTGCGGATGATGACGTCCTTCAGGCGTCCGGTGACGTACAGCTCGCCGTCGTGCAGGAAGCCCAGGTCGCCGGTGCGCAGATAGGTGTCGTCGGCGCTTTTCTCCGCGCCCGCGACGCGGGCCCGGAAGGTCTCCTCGCTCACCGACGGGCGGCCCAGGTAACCGCCTGCCACGCAGGGGCCGTTGACCCAGATCTCACCGACCCGGCCGTCGGCGAGGGGCTGCCGCGTGGCGGGGTCCACGATCCGTACCCGGGTACGGCCGACCGTGGCACCGCTGCTGACCAGGGGGACGGCGCCGGCGGCGGGCCTGTCGACGGGCTGCGCGGTGCCTTCCCCCAGCGCCCGCGTGGACACCCACAGGACGGAGGGCTCCTGGTCCTGGCCGCTGCCGGTGGCCTTGAGCGTGTTCTCCGCCAGCCCGTAACCGGGGCACATGGCACGGGGGTCGAAGCCGTACGGCGCGAACGCGTCGGTGAAGGAGCGGATGGCGGAGATGCGTACTGGTTCGGCGCCGTTGGCCGCCACCCGCCAGCGGGACAGGTCCCCCACGGCGGCCGTCCTGCCCTCCGCGGCGGCGCGCGCACACAACTCGTAGGCGAAGCTGGGCGCCGCCGCGTGCGTTCCGCCGAACCGGGCGATGGCCTCCAGCCAGCGGGCGGGACGCCGGATGAACGCCTCGGGGGCCATCAGATACGAGGGGATGCCCGCCCACAGGGGCATGACGACACCGAACAGCATGCCCATGTCGTGGAAGAGGGGCAGCCAGCTCACCACGGTGCCGTCCGGCTCGCACGGCCACAGCTCGTCGGTCTCGATCACGTTGGCCAGGAAGTTCGCGTGGCTGACCACCACCCCCTTGGGGTCACCGGTGGAGCCGGACGTGTACTGCAGCAGCGCGGTGTCCTCGGGGCCCGGGAGCGCCGGCACGGCGGCGTCCGGGGCGTACGAAAGGGCGTCGGTGGCGAGCAGGGTGAGCCCGGCGAGGGCCGGCATGTCGCCGAAACGCTCCCGCAGGTCCCGGACGACCTCGGTGGTGGTCAGCACGGTCGTGGTGCCGGCGTCGTCGGCGATACGGCGCAGCCGCTGGACCTCTTCGCGGCGCCGGGGCACCTGCACGGGGGCGCTGGCGACGCCCCCGTACATGCAGCCGAGGAGGGTCCGTACGAACTCCAGGCCCGAGGGGTACAGCAGCACGGCGCTGCGGCCGGACAGTCCCTCGGCCGCGAACGCGGCGGCCCGCGCGCCCGCGGCCTCGTCGAGCTCCCCGTAGGTGAGCGCGTCGCTCGGGTCCTCGCCGTTGCGCAGGAAGACGTAGGCGGTTTCGTCGGGTTGCTTCTCGCTGCGCAGCCGCAGGGCGTCGGGAAGGGTGCGCACGTCCGCGGTCGTATGCGTGCCGGTGGTGCTCACGGTCAGATCTCCTTGTCAGCCGGTCGTGCCCAGCGCGAGGTGGCCGGTGGCGGGCGTGGGCGTGGCGCTACTCGTCGTCGGCGGGAGCATTGACGCGCACGGCCATGTTTCCGGCCGGGTGCTGGTTGTCGTGCATGAGCTGGTGGAACTTCCCGATGTCCGCGAAGTCGCCGACCTGGCTGAGACAGGGATCGACATATCCCTTGTCGACGAGCTGGGTGAGTTCATGGCACTGGCGGAGGTTGAAGCCGTGCGAACCCTGCAGCCGCTTCTGCCGCATCCACAGGAACCTGAGGTCGACATCGCTGTGATAGCCGGTCGTGGCACCGCAGATGACGACCATTCCCGCGCTGTCGCACAGATACATCGAGGTGGGAATGGTGTTCTGTCCGACGTGCTCGAAAACGATCCTGGGGGCCCGGCGCTCACCGAGCTTGTCCCAGAACGCGCTCCCGAATCGCCTGACTTCCTTCAGCCATTCCCCGTAGGCGTTCGCGTCCTGGATGTCCGGAAGCCGGCCCCAGTGGTGGAAGTCGTTGCGATTGAGCACGCCATGGGCGCCCAGCTTCATGCAGTAGTCGGCGCGTTCGTCGCTCGAGACGACGGCGATCGGCACACCGCCGAGCGCCCGGGTGATCTGGATGGCCATGCAGCCGAGCCCGCCCGAGCCACCCCAGATCAGGACCGGGTCACCGGGCCGGACGACATTCGGCTGCCAGCCGGTCAGCTGCCGGTACGCGGTGGCACCCGACAGGACGTACGCCGCTGCCTCCGTCCACGACAGCCGCTCCGGCTTCGGGACGCACATGTAGTCGTTCACCAGCGCGAACTGGGCGAAGGCGCCGAAGTTCGTCTCATAGCCCCAGGCCAGATTGGAGGCCGAGGTCATGGGATCCGCTCCCAGCCTGATGTCCTGTGCCGTCTCGTCCCACACGCCGCCGGAGATGACCGCGTGGTCACCGACCTTGACGTTGCGCACGCCCTCGCCGACGGCCCAGACGATTCCCGAGCACTCGGATCCGCCTATGTGGAAGTTCTCGGCCTCGCCCTTGCGCCGACGGGCCCCGATGACGTCGACCGGCTTGCCGAGCGCGGCCCACACGTTGTTGTAGTTGATTCCCGCGGCCATCACGTACAGCAGGACCTGTCCCCGCCCGACGGGGGGAACGTCGACGACCTCGGTCTGGAAAGCCTGGTCGGGAAGACCGAATCGCTCGGGCCTGATGACCGATGCGTACATTTTCTCCGGCACCACGCCGGTGGGCGGCATCTCACCGAGTCCGTACAGTTCCTTCATGCTGACATCCCTCACATTCTCGGAATATGGACCAATGCGTCCGGGCTGATGTCCGCGAGCCTTGTGCGCTCTGCTAGTTCGTCGTCGGTGCGGAGGCCAGCATCCGCTCCACCGCCGCCAGTACGTCGCTCGTCGCCGCCGCGGCCGCGGGGACCACGTCGGCCATGAGGAGATAGCCGTGCACCAGGCCCGGCGCCGGGACGTGGTGCACCGCGACACCGGCGGCGGCCAGCCGGGCCGCCAGCTCGACGCCTTCGTCGTGCAGCGCGTCGAACTCGGCGGTGCCCAGCACGGTGGGAGGCAGCCCGCGGTGGTCGGCGTTGAGCAGGTCGATCGCCGGGTCGGAGCGGCGCTCCGGATCCTGCACGTACTGGTCGTAGTACCACCGCAGGTCATCGGCCTCCGCCAGGTAGCCCGAGCCGTACTTCTGCATGGACTCCGACTTCATGTCCGGGTCCGCTGCCGGGTACATGAGCAGCTGCGCGGCGAACTCGACGCCGTCGTGGTCCCGTTGGTGCAGGGCGATCCCCAGGGACAGACTTCCCCCTGCGCTGTCGCCGGCGATCACGTGCGCCCGTCCGGGGAACGAGCGGGCCGCCCATCGCGCGGCGGCGATCCCGTCCTGGAGCGGGCCCGGATGCGGGTGTTCCGGCGCGCGCCGGTAGTCGACGGAGACGACGACGGCTCCGAGGGCGGCGGCGACCCGACGGCACACCGGGTCGTGGGTGTCCACGTCACCGGCCATCCAGCCCCCGCCGTGCAGATACGTCACGAGGCGGCCCCGGTCGGTCACCGGCAGATACGTCCGGACACCGAACGTGCCGTCGTGGGCGTCGATCTGCCGGTCCGTGACCGCGGCCACGGGGTCCGGCGCGGCACGACGGCGCGAGCCGGCCGCCCCGTCGGCGTAGCGGCGGCGTACTTGTTCCACGGTGAGCGTGCGTGCCGGTGCCGGTCGATCGGCTGCCTGCCACTGGATCAGGGCGCGGATGAAACGGTCGATGGGCACGAGAGTCTCCTCGGATCGCACCAGCGCGGGAATCAACGGTCACACCCGCCCGGGCGCCGGTGCGGGGAATGCGGATGCGGTGCGGCGGCCTCGCGGGCCGCCCGGCGTCCGGCCACCGCTCCCGGTCGCGTCCGGACGGGTCAGCGGCCGGTTCGCGGTGAGGCGCGGCGCCGTCCTTTCCTGCTCCGTCCGGCGGAGTCCGGCGTCACCACTCGATCAGCGTGAGACCGATCGAGACGCCGCCGCCCATGCCGAGCATCAGGATCTGGTCACCTCGGCGCAGGGCCCCGGTGCGGGCCGCCCGGTCCAGGGTCAACGGGACCGACGCGGAGCCGGTGTTGCCGTACTCACCGACCGTGCGGTGCAGTGTGGCGTTCGGCAGGTCCAGCCTCGACACCAGGTCGTCGAGCATGACACCGTTCGGCTGGTGCGGGACCACATGGGCGATGTCGGCCGGCTGTACCGCGCTGTCGTGCAGGAACTGCTTCACCAGACCCGGCACGGTGGCGTTGCCGAACTCCCTGGCGGTCCGTCCGTCCATCGCGAAGTAGTGCAGACCTGCTTCGTGCGTCGCGGGGTCGTAGGGCTGCCTGCTGCCGCCCGCCGGAACCCGGATCAGCTCGGTCATGTCACTGAAGAAGTGGAACGCCGACGCCCGGATGCCCCGGCCGGAGCCGGCCGGACCCACGACCGCCGCACCGGCGCCGTCGCCGAACAGGATGACGGACTTCGGATCGGCGGGGTTGAGGATCCGCGAGTACACGTCGGCCCCTATGACCAGCCCGTGACCGCCGCTTCGGGCGACGATCGCCTGGACCGCGTCGAGCGCGTAGACGAACCCGGCGCACACGGCGTTCACGTCGAACGCCGCGACGTTCGTCCCGGCCCCGTCCAGGTTCCGGTGCACGAAGGCCGCCGTCGCCGGCTGCTGCTGGTCGGGCGTCGAGGTGGCGACGACGATGGTGGTCAGCTGGTCCGCGGTGATCCCGGCGGATTCCAGCGCCCGTCGCGCGGCGACGGTGGCGAGATCGGAGGTGGCCTGGCCCGGTTCGGCCCAACGCCGTTCGCGGATGGCCGTCTTCCGCAGGATCCAGGCGTCGTCGACACCGGCGGGCCCACCGACTTCGGCGTTGGACACCACGCGGTCCGGCACACAGGACCCGGTGCCGAGGAGTGCGACGGGAGCCGCATGCACGCTCATCGGCGGTCTCATTCCGTGACGTCGGCGGGCAGGGGGAAGTCCGTGGTGACCTCGGACCAGTCCGGCACGGACTCGATCTCGATCACGGCCGCGGTCAGCGAGTAGCCACCGCCGGCGCTGGTCAGGAGCACGTGGTCGCCCGGCTGGACCGCCTTCGTCTCGATCAGCCGGGTCACGCCCGCGAGCAGGTCGCCGGAGCCCAGGTGCCCGGTGTAACGGCCCCAGTCCATCAGCGTGCGGTCGGCCGTGATGCCCAGCGGCTGGAGGAACTGAACCTGCATCAGGCCGTGTCCCATGTGGGGCGTCAGGATCTTGGCGAAGTCGTCGATCTTGTGGCCCGTCTTGTCGAGCACCGAGCCGACGAGGGTCTGCAACGCCACCTCGCAGCGCTGCAGGACCGACTCCTTGCCGACCTCCTCCAGATACGACTTCTTCGGTGTGCGCAGATCGTGGAGGAACTCCCCGTAGGCGGAGGTGAACGGCTGGCTGCCGCGCCACAGCGGTTCCAGGGTGGCGTCGGTGAGCGACTCGATGGCGTGGACGCGGGCGAAGCCGCCGGTGGTGGAGAGCACCATGCCCGTGGCGGCGTCACCGCCGACGATGCCGTACGCCCCGCGCCACCGGTTGACGCCGGGCTCGGCGAACCGGTCCGCGGTGGTGACCATGGCGCTCGTCCCCCGGCCCGCCTGGAGCTGGCCCACCGCGTAGTCCAGCGCCGCCATGCCGCCGTTCGACAGCCCGTCCAGGTTCACCGAGAAGGCGTCGACGATTCCGAGTTCGCGCTGGATGTAGGCCGAGGAGGTCCAGCCCCAGTCGCGGCCCTGGTGGTAGAGGGACGCGTGCACCAGCAGGTCCACATGGTCGCCGACCACGTCCGCGGCCCGGTCGAGGGCCCGGCGTCCGGCTATCACCCCCATGTCCGGAACCGTGATGTCGTCCTTGGCGACCGGCAGGCAGACGATGTTGTTGACCTCGAGATCGGCCTCGGCGTATTTGCCGCTCGCCACCGCTTTTTTCGCCGATTCCGCGGGCGGAATCCAGGCCGC
The DNA here is from genome assembly GCF_056435845.1 of Streptomyces sp. NPDC043867. Taxonomy (NCBI): domain Bacteria; kingdom Bacillati; phylum Actinomycetota; class Actinomycetes; order Kitasatosporales; family Streptomycetaceae; genus Streptomyces; species Streptomyces sp. NPDC043867. The sequence goes on from NZ_JBWKDS010000028.1 coordinate 102,834, forward strand.
AGCCGACGTGATGAAGACAGGGGTGCTCATTTTCTGCTCCTCCGAGTTCGATGCCCGTCGAGTCGACAGCTGTGGGGCACTGAAATGCCGGACCGATCCGGCAGCGAGATCGCGAACACGACGCGCGATGCCGCGCTGTTCCCCATCATGGGCGGGCATCGGAATATGGCCAACGCTACAGCGTCCGGCCCGGAGGTTCGCATATGAATTTCTCATGAGTCGCAGTTAATCCTGCACGGGACCCGGGCACCCTGACCGGCACCTGACGATTACGAGCACCAATTGAAGATTACCGTCGAGTAAGGATCTCTGCCCGGGTCGCGTGCGTATTTCACGCCGTGAGATGAGGAACTCAGGCGCGGTTGTTCGTGGCCTGTGCGAGGAGTCCGTCGACGAAGGCCCGCAGAGCCTGGGGATAGGTGTCCTGCCAGGACAGCTCCGCCCACTGGTCGCCGAGGGCGGACAGGTGCGGCATCCGGGCCACGGCGGGGTTGCCGGCGGCGGCGGCGCGGTCGGCGGACCGCTGGTACTCCTCGCGCTGGCGGGCGGAGTGCGCGCGGACGAGGATCTCGCCGACCGTGTAGTACCAGAGGTTGCGGAAGACGTGCACGGCCTGCTCGGGCGTGCACCCGTAGTCGACGGCCCCCGCCACGATGGTCTCGACCAGCCAGAGGGCCGAGTCGCCGAGCCGGGCGATGAATCCGTCCGCGGTGAGGACCTCCGCGGCCCACGGCCAGGCCGCGAGACCGTCGTGGACCGCGGTGATGGACGCGACGATGCGCTCCCGCGGGTCGCTGGGCAGGTCGGGGTGGGGGATCTGCTCCGCGTACTCGTGGATCAACAGGAAGAGCAGGTCCTCCTTGTCCCGTACGTGGTGGTAGAGGGTCGTCGCCCCGATACCGATCTCGGCGGCGAGCCGACGGATGGTCAGTTTCTCCCAGCCGTCCTGCTCGATGAGCCGGCGGGTCGCGGCCAGGATCTGCGTACGGGAGGTCACGGGCGGGCGGCCGACGCGGCCGTGCGGTGCATTGGTTCGGGACACCGTTCCATCATGCCTTTCCGTGAAACCGGATCGTTCCGGGCCGGGCGCGCTCGACAGCCGGCCGCACCCGGTGATAATTTCAGAACGTGTTCGAAAAATCTCCCGGACGTAGTAGAGGGACTGGCTTACGGTGACTGAGACGGAATCAACCGGCGAGAAGCCGGTGGTCGTAGAGGGTGCCGCCCGGGCAGGCTTGATTCTTGCCGCGGTGGCGGTCGTGCAGTTCATGGTGTCGCTGGATCTGTCGGTCGTGAACGTCGCGCTCCCGGACATCGGCTCCGACCTCGGCTTCAGCGAGGTGGGCCTGACCTGGGTGATTCACGCGTACGCCCTCGCCTTCGGCGGGCTGCTGCTGCTCGGCGGCAAGGTCGCCGACCGGTACGGCCGCAAGCGGATCCTGATGATCGGACTCCCACTGTTCGGCCTGGGATCCCTCATCGGCGGCTTCGCGCAGGAACCCGGCCAGCTGGTGGCCGCCCGCGCCGCGCAGGGTGTCGGGGCCGCCGCACTCGCCCCGGCCGCGCTGGCGCTGCTGGCCTCGACCTTCCCCGAGGGCAAGCCCCGCGTGAAGGCCTTCGGCGTATGGAGCGCGATGAACGCCGCCGGCGGCGCCCTCGGCGTTCTGATCGGCGGCCTGCTCACCGAGTACGCGGGCTGGGAATGGGTGATGTTCGTCAACGTCCCCCTGGTCGCCGTCGCGATGTACCTGGCGGCGCGCGGCGTCGCCGCCGACCGGGTCGCCGCCCACCGCGGCAGCCCGGACGTGCTGGGCGCCGTGCTGGCCACGGCGGGCATGACCCTGCTCGTGTTCGGTGTCATCCGCACCGACCGGCATCCCTGGGGCTCGTCCGAAACCCTGACGACCCTGGCGGTCGCCGTCCTTCTGCTGGCCGCGTTCGTCTTCGTCGAGAAGACCACCTCCCGCGACCCGCTGATCCGGCTCGGGCTGTTCACGAACCGGTCGGTCGCCGGCGCGAACCTGTACACGCTGTTCCTCGGCGGCGCCATGGCCTCGGCCTTCTATTTCGTCTCTCTGTACCTCCAGCGCGTCCTGGGCAGCGGGCCGGCCAGGACCGGCGTCCAGTTCCTGCCGTTCGCGTTCGGTGTGGTCATCGGCTCCGTCCTCGCCGTCAAGCTCGGCTACAAGTTCGCTCCCCGCAACCTCCTGATCGGCGGCGGGGTGCTGACCGCCGTCGGCTTCGCCTGGTTCGGTCTGATCAGCGCGGACGGCTCCTTCGCCGTCGACGTCCTGGGCCCGTCGATCGTCGCCAGCGTCGGCATCGGGCTCTGCCTCGCACCGGCCGTCTCCATCGCGACCGCCGGTGTCGCGGCCCACGAGACGGGTGCCGCCTCCGGCCTGCTCAACAGCACACGCCAGATCGGCGCCTCGCTCGGACTGGCCGCCCTCGGCACCGCCGCCAACAACCGCACCGGTGACACGCTCACGCCCGGCTCCCTGAACGACGGATACGCGCTCGGTATGACTCTCGGCGCCGTGGTCGTGCTCGGCGCCGTCCTCCTTGCTGTCGTCGTCCTGCCCCGCGCGGCGGTGCCGGCGACAGAGCAAGGCAGCCAGGACATGCTCGCCGACCAGGCCTGACCCACCGTGCCGCACCAGCGAAGGCCGCCGATCCGGGTGACCTGACCGCTGGTGCGGCACAGTCGTGTCCGGGCGCCGCGCATCCGGTGCCGTCCTTCCGGCCGGGGTTCTCCAGGGCCTCCGCGGGAGGGCGTGAACGGGCACGACGCCCCGGCGGCCCGCCGCCGTGCCCCGTCCGCCGGGCCGGCCGGACCCGCGGTGCCGCGGCCACCGGGCACCGGCCCGGTATTGATTTCTCCATTCCGCATATGCGAAACGCATGGACGCATATGCGGAAATAATCTGTTGCAGCACAATCTCCGGCTGGTACCGTCGAGATCGTTCCGCAGAATAGGGCCGGTATCCGGCGGGACATCCGCAATCATCGGGTACCGAGTCGTCGGTGCGGTCATTTTACCTGGAGGATGGGCTGTGCCACCCCGAGCTGCAACGGAAAATACTCCCTGGGAAAAAGTGGCAGAGTCCATCGAATTCATTCCCGCGGAGTATTCCAGTAGAATCCATTCGGAATCCGTGGCGCAGGAGATGTTGCGCTGTGACGCGCCGGAGATCGACCGACTGGTGGACGCGGGTCTGCCCTTCGAGCACCGGTCGGGCGTGCGCCATTTCGACGTGAACGACCTGTACAACCTCGGCATGTATTCGGGCAGGGGGAACACCCAGCCGGAGCTGGCCTTCCGCATGCTCTTCCGCTTCGCCGGCCGTCCGGTCGACGACCTGCTGCGCGAGAAGTCCTGGGACTTCCGGGTCCGGCTGGACTGCGTCGCGTGCGACGGAACCGCACCGTGGCGTTTCGAAGCCCCGGACGTCGAACGCTTCGGCGGGCGTGTCGTCGGCGGGGCGGCGCCGGAGCCGAGCAGGGGATCGGCCGAGTACGCGGCGACGATCACCACGACGGGCGCCCGGACCCCCCTCGTCTCCTCCGAACTGCGGCGCCTGACCCGCGAGTACCTCGGCGCCGGATACCGGTGGCAGATGATCCCCGTCGCCATGCAGGCCGACTACGAGTCGGTGCACGCGCTGGGGGCGACGAGCTGTATCGCGGCGAGCCTGCTGCTGGCCGAGCGCTTCCGTGCGGCCGGTTACCGGGCCGAGGCGAAACGAGGCTGGTTCTGCGGCGTGCTCGGCGGTGCCCTCGACCTGCCGCACGCGTGCGTGGAGGTCGAGGACGAGGACGGCCTGTGCAAGACCGTCGACATCGCCAAGGCGCAGCTGGCCGCGCGACTGTCGCCGGACACCGGGGACTTCCAGGAGCTGTGCGTCGGGTCGATCTACAACAAGGTGATCCCGTCCACCGCTTCAGGTAATGCGTCCTTCGGCCATCACGAATGTGGTTCACCGCTGTCGGTCCAGGTGCGCGCGGACATTCGTGCGGCGCGTTGAAGCTGAACTCTTGAACCACTCCGTTGGGAAGGACGAGCGAAATGGCGGTACGTGAGGTCCAACCGGTTCGCCTCGACACGAACCGGTTGGAGCAGCTGGCCGAGTCCGGCTACTACAACCCCTACACGATGTTCGACTGGCCCGGTTCCATCGAGCCCGGCCTGCCGTGGATGAGCGAGAGCCTGACCACGCTGGCCGGCACGCCCATGTGGGACGAGCTGACGCGTGAGCAGCAGATCGCGCTGACCAGGTACGAGTCGATCAACTTCTTCAGCCTCAACATCCACGGCATACGTGAGCTGATGACCGAAGTCGTGATGCGCATCCACGAGCCGGCCTACGCGAACGTCTCGGAGTTCCTGCACCACTTCATCGGTGAGGAAAACGAGCACATGTGGTTCTTCGCGAAGTTCTGCCTGCGGTACGGCGGCAAGCTGTATCCCGCGCAGCCGACGCTGAAGGCCGGCTCGGTCGACCACCTGTCGCGGGTGGCCCGCGAGGTGATCGTGTTCGCGCGCATCCTGATCTTCGAGGAGATCGTCGACTACTACAACGCGCACATGGCGACCGACCAGTCGCTGCCGCACATCGCCCGGGAGATCAACCGGGTGCACCATGTGGACGAGAGCAGGCACGTCGCGTTCGGCCGCATGATCTTCACCGAGCTGCTGAAGCAGGTGGCCGAGCGCGACAAGGACGAGATACCGGTGATCGCCGAGTACCTCGAGAGCTATCTGCAGTACAGCATCGGCACCCTCTACAACCCGGCCGCCTACCGCGACGCGGGCATCCCGGACGCGCTCGCGCTGCGGCGGCGCGCGCTGGAGCACCCGGCCCGGGTGGAGGCGCACGAGCAGGTACTGAAGCGGACGAGGAAGTTCCTTTCGAAGTCCGGTGTGGGCAGGGAGGACATCAAGTGACGGGCGAACCCATGCAGGCGGTCCGGGAGTTCATCCTCGGCCGCAACCCCAAGCTCGACCAGCTGCCCGAGGATCTGGATCTGATCGACAGCAGGGCCATCAACTCGCTGGCCTTCGTCGAGTTCATGTTCCTGCTGGAGGAGCTGACGGGGGACCCGATCGACCCGGAGGACGTGGATCTGGACGACTTCCGCACCCTCACCGCGCTGGAAGCCCGATTCTTCAAGAAGGAAGCAGCCCGATGACCACAGCGACCGACAACGGCCTGGGAGTGCTCGACGGCAGCCAGCTGCGGTTGCTGCGGGCGATCGACGCGGTCTTCCTCCGCCTGGCCGAAGGCTGGGACGCGGCGGAGTTCCGGTTCCCGTTCCTGATGCGGTGCAAGGACCTCGACACCTTCGACTACTACGACAACTTCCCGCACCTGGGCCTCGCCGCGACCCGGCTCGACCCTCAGCGTCTGGGTGCCCTGCTGGCGGAGTCACCCCGCCCGGTCGACCGGATGCCGACCGAGGTGATGGAGCCCACCGCGTTCGCACTGCCCTCCGCGGCGTGCTACTCGATCTATCTCGACCTGGCGGGTTCGACGCTGCCGGCCGAGGGCACGATGCGGACCACGGTCGGCACCTGTTTCCGCAACGAGGACCACTACCGGGGCCTGCAGCGGCTCCTCGGCTTCTCCATGCGGGAGATCGTCTGCGTCGGACCGGAAGAGGTGGCCAAGAACCACCTGCTCCGCGCCAAGGACGCCGTGACGACACTGTTCGCCGAGCTCGGGCTGGACCACAAGGTCGAAGTCGCCACCGACCCCTTCTTCGACAAGGACAGCGGCAAGGCGAAGATGCAGCGGCTGTTCCCGGTGAAGGAGGAGTTCGTCGTCAACGGCCTGGCGATCGGCTCCGTCAACTACCACCGGAACTTCTTCGGGGAGCGCTGCGCCATCCAGGCCGGTGAGGAGCCGGCGCACACCAGCTGCCTCGCCTTCGGCCTGGAGCGCTGGGTGCACACCCTGACCGAGCGGTTCGGCAGCGCCGACGCCGCGGCGGCCGCGGTCGAGAGCCTGAGCTGATGCGTTCGACGGCGGCAGGAGTGCTCGGCCTGGACGTGAGCCTGCTGCAGTCGGGCATGGGCGGGGTCGCGGGGTCGGAGTTGGCGTGCGCCGTGTCCAACGCCGGCGCCGCGGGCTGCGCGGGTGGTTACAAGCTGGTCGGCGGAGCCCTCTCCGCCATGCTCGACCGGCTGACCACGGGTACCGACCGGCCTGTCGGCGTGAATCTGATCCCGGAGGTCGTCGGACCGGACGAGCTCGACCGCCAGGTGGCACAGGTCCTCGACGAGACGCCGGAGCGCGTGCATCTGTCCTTCTTCGGCATGCCGGGTGACGCGGTGTTCGACCGCGTCGCCGCGGCGGGCCGGCAGCTGGTGGTCCAGGTCGGGACCGTCGCGGACGCTGTGCACGCGGCCGAGCGGGGTGCCGTGGTCGTGGTCCAGGGCACCGAGGCCGGCGGTCATCTCCTCGGCACGTCGACGCGTGACGAGCTTCTCACCGCGTTGCGCGAGCGGTGCCCGGACGCCTGCCTCGTCGCGGCGGGCGGGATCGGCTCGCCCGCCGACGCCGCCCCGGCCCTCGCTGCCGGAGCCGACGGCGTGCTGCTCGGCACCGCGTTCGTCGTCGCGCACGAATCGCGGGCCCACGACCGGTTCAAGGCGGCGGTGACCGCCGCCGACGCGAGCGCCACCGTGATCACGGACGTCTACGAGATCGGGTGGCCGGGGCGCCGGCACCGTGTGCTGGCGACCGACGTGACCGCCGACCCGGCGCAGCCCAAGAAGTTCATCGGCAGGACGGTGGTCGAGGGCAAGACGTACCTGGTTCCGCGCTTCAGTTCGGCAGTACCGACCCGTACCACCAGCGGCCGGATCGAGGAGATGGCGATGTACTGCGGCCAGTCCTGCGGTGCCCTCTCCGACGAGACCTCGGCGGCGGACATCGTCGCCGCGTTCGCGCGCGTCCTGCCGGGCCCCCAATTCGCTGAAGACACGAAAAGGACGGAAAGCCATGTCAGCCGGTGAAGAGCAGGACCACCACGATCTGTCGTACCGCGACACGCCGCGCATCGTCACCCGCGAGGGCGTGGAACTCTATTACGAGTCCAGCGGTGAAGGCACGGCCATCACGTGCCTCAACAACTTCTTCATCACCAGCCCGTTCTGGCGTGAGTACACCGAGGAACTCGTCCAGCACCACCGCGTCGTGACCTACGACCTGTGCAACCACGGCGCCTCCTCGCGTCTCCCGCAGGAGCCGACCTGGGAGGAACACGCCGCGGACGTGATCGGACTCCTCGACGCGCTGGAGATCGAGTCCACGTACCTCATCGGCACCTCGGCCTCCACACAGCTCGCCAGGGACGTGGCGCTGGAGTACCCGGACCGGGTCAAGGGACTTGTCCTGGCCGGACCGGTCTTCGGCACGAAGGGCATGCGGCGGCACCGGCAGCTGAACCGGTCGTGGCTGCTGACGCTGAAGAGCCACGGCACGGCCGCGCTGTACGCCCAGATGTATCCCGAGGTGATCAGCGGCGAAATGAACGAGGAATCCGGCACGCCGGGCTTCCTGGGACTGCGCGAGAGCTTCATGGCGATGTCCACCCCCGAGGAACTCACCAACGGCCTGACCCTCGTCCAGTCGGGCGACACCAGCCCCGAGCTGCTGTCCCGCGTCCAGGCGCCGACGGTGATCGTCCTCGGCGACGACGACATCCTGCTGAGCCCGACGCGCGGTCACGAGGTGGCCGCCCTGTTCGCCGACGGCCGCTGCGAGATCATGCCGAACGCCGGCCATGTGCCGTTCCTCGACGACCCCGAGGGCTTCCAGGCGATCGTCCGCAAGTTCATCGAGGAAGCGGAATCGCATGCCTGACGAGGCACCCAAGGCCAGGCAGCGCATCCGGGAGCTGCTGGACGACCTCCTGGGCAGCGACCAGTTCACCGCCCGGGTCGCGGACACCGCCTCGCTGCGCGAGGCGGGACTGTCCTCCAACGCGCTGGTCAGCCTGCTGGTGGCCATGGAGGACGCGTTCGGCTTCGAGTGGGAGGACGACGTCCAGCCGGAAGCGCTGCGCTCGATCGACTCGCTGGCGGCCCACGTCGCGTCGCTGCACAACTGAAGGACACACGGTGGCTGTTGAGCTGAGCGTTCCCGCGGGTGCGGCACCGGAGACAGTGATCGGATGTCATCCGGTGCCGTGGCCGCACGGAGTGGCTCAGCAGTTCGCCGCGGGCCGCCGTGCGGCCGCCGCGGCTCTGGCCTCGGCCGGGTCGGCCGACCGGACCGTGCTCCGTCAGCCCGACGGCAGTCCGCGCTTCCCGGAAGGATTCGCCGGCTCCATCTCCCACACCGAACACCTGGCGGTCGCGGTGGTGGTCCCCGGCGCCCGGGCGGTGGGGACCGACATCGAGGACGCGGCCGTCGGTCCTCGCGTGGCCCGGTTCGTCCTGCGTGAAAGGGAACGGCGCCTGCTGCTCCCCCCGATCGGAGAGTACACAGCGCGAGAGCTGTTCGCCGCCAAGGAAGCAGCCTTCAAGGCCCTGAACGGCACCGGCCCACAGAACGAGTTCCTGTTCTGGAGAATCGAACTCACTCAGTCCGACGGCGCGTTGACCGCGTCGCACCGCGGCGACCCGGTTCCGGTGTGGGTTCGCTCGGAGGCAGATTTTTCGTTCGCCGTGGCGATACGGCGTTGAACTCTACGATTCGCCCTGTCCTTTCGGGCCCATACCTGTCGGAGGGAGAGTGCAGCGAATGGGGGAAAGAAGCGCAATGAATCGCGAGATTCTCGAAGTCGTCAATGAACTGTTCTGTCGCGAACTTCAGGTACCTGAAATCAACCCCGATGTCCCGCTGGTGGACTACGGCCTGGATTCCATTCGCTCGGTCAGTCTGATCGTCGAGATGGAAGCCAGGTTCGACTGCCGCATCTCGGACGAACAGGCGGCCTCGATGCAGACGCTGCGCGAGGTCGTGGACCAGGTCACCGCATCACTGGCAGTGCGGGTCAGGCAAGGAGACAGCGAGGCATGAACGCCGATTCTGGTTTCGCGCGGTACGCCCGGCCGGAGTTCGCCCGGCTCTTGCGGGCGTTGCATCTGGACGTGACCTACCTCGCCGGGCAGGGCGATCACCTGACCCGGGAACTGCGGGGCTCGCAGCACCACTCCGACACCGAGGGGCAGGTGCTCGACCTCGTCGGCGGCGCGGGCTCCTCCCTGTTCGGGCACAACCACCCGGCGCTGCTCGACGTGGCGCGGCGCTGCCTCGACGCACGGATCCCGTTCAACGCACAGGCCAGTATCCGGCCGGGTGCGGCCGAGCTGGCGGAACGGCTGTCGGCGGCGGTCGGAGCCACGACCGGTGCCGACTACGTCGTCACCCTCGGGAACACCGGAGCGGAGGCCGTCGAAGCCGCGGTGAAACACGCCACCGTCGAGCACCGACGGCGGCTCGGCGCACTGCAGGAGGAGGTCGAACTGTCCCTGCGGCGCGTGCGGCGCGACGGCCTCGCGGACGTCCCCTGCGCGGACGGACCCGCGGCCGGCCGCCCGTGCGCGGAGGTGCTGAGCGAGGCTCTCGACCGGATCGCCGAACTGCGGCGGACGGACCCGGTCTTCGTCTCGCTGCGCAACGCCTTCCACGGGAAGACGGCGGGAGCGGGCACGCTGACGCACGGTGGCAACGTGCCGGCGGATCTCCACGTACCCGGTCCGCGGCACCGTCGGCTGAGCGACTGGACGCCCGAGGCTGTGGTGACCGCGCTCGACTCCGAACACGTCCCGGTCCACACGGTCAGTGTCGACTCCTCCGGAGTGCCGCACTCCGCCGTCCGCCGGCTGTCGCCGGTGGCCGCCTGCTTCGTCGAACCCATCCAGGGCGAGTCCGGGGTGCACGAGGTCCCGGCCGGGACACTCGCCGCCCTGCGTGAGCTTGCCGACCGGCACGAGGCGGCGCTGGTGTTCGACGAGATCCAGTGCGGCATGGGGCGGACGGGCACCTTCCTCGCGTCCGAGGGCTCAGGGGTGGTCGCCGACTACTACCTGTTCTCGAAGTCCCTCGGGGGCGGCCTGGCCAAGATCTCCGCCATGCTGGTCACCGAGAACCGCTACGTACCGGAATTCGGCCGCCACCACACCTCCACCTTCGCCGACGACGACTTCTCGTCGCGCATCGCGACGGCCACGCTGGACCTCTCCCTCGCCTACCGCGACCGCATCACCGAGATCGGCACGCTCCTGCGGGACCGGCTGACGGAGGTGGCGGCCCGGTGGCCGGACGCCATTGTCGAGGTACGCGGCCGCGGGCTGCTCCTGGGCGTCGAATTCGCGTTGCCGCAGCCCGAATCGGGCCTGCTGCGCGAGGTGTTCGACTCCGAGTCGCTCGGCTACCTGATCGCCGGCCGGCTGCTGCACACACACCGGATCAGGGTCATCCCCACCCTGTCCGCCCCCACGACGGTGCGCGTCCAGCCGTCGGCGCTGCTGGAGACGGCGGACGTGGACCGTGTCGCCGCCGCGTTCGACGACGTCGCCGCACTGCTCTCCCGCGGCGAGTACACGACACTGCTGGAGCATCTGACCGTCCCGCCGGCCGGTGCGTGGCAGCCGCCGCACCATGTCCCGCTGCCCCGCCGTGACCGGCCCGTACAGCAGGGCGGGCGCCGGGCCGAGGTGCCGCGCGTCGCGTTCCTGGCCAACCTGGACGTCCCGGGCAAGCTGTGGCACATGGCGCCGGAGCTGGCCGACTGGTCGGACGAACAGTGCGAGGCCGCTCTCGACCGGATGTGGGGTGAACTGGACCCCTTCGAGGTCGCCCGGCACCGCATCACCTCCGAGGGACGGGGCGAGGTCGAGGTCGTCATGGTGGCGGCACCCTTCACCGCCGCCCAGGCCAACGCCGCCCTGCGGTCGGGTCAGGGGGCGTGGCTGCGCCGCACGGTGCTCGACGCGGTGGAACTGGGTGTCTCGCTCGGTGCCGGAGTCATCGGCCTCGGAGGACACACCTCGATCGTCACCAACGCGGCCCGTGACGTGGTCGAGAGCGACATCCGGGTGACGTCGGGCAACTCGCTGACCGCCGCCTGCGCCTACGACCTGCTCCGGCTGCAGCTGGCCGAGTCCGCCGCCGGTGAACGCCGCGTCGGTCTCGTCGGCGCGATCGGCAACATCGGCGCCGTGATGGCCGAACTCATCGCCCCGCACTGCGAGTCGATGGTGCTGGTCGGCCGGCCCGGCTCGGCACGGCGGCTCAGGACCGTCGCCGAACGGCTCGCCGCCCACCAGGTCGACGTCTCGGTGGCCGAGGACATGGACGCCCTGCGGGACTGCCCGATCGTGGTCAGCGCCACCAACTCGGCGGACCCGGTGATCCTGCCCCACCACCTCTCCGGCGACGGGAAGGTGCTCGTCTGCGACCTCGCCGTCCCCGGCGACGTGCACCCGGCGGTGGCCGGCATGGCGAACGTGACGCTGGTGTCCGGCGGCCGCATCCAGCTTCCCGGTATGCAGACCCCCCATTTCCCGGGCATCACGCTGCCACCCGGCATCGTGTACTCCTGCATGGCCGAAACGATGCTGCTCGGCATCGAGGCGGGGACCACGAGCCCGTCCTACGGCGGTCTCACCTCGGCCGGTGTGCTGGCCGCCCGGGATCTCGCCGTCCGGCACGGGTTCCACCCCGCGCGCATCGTCTCCGACGACGTCTCCGTACAGCCGTGGATCGTCGATCAGTCCAGCACTCTCAAGGAGCACATCGGATGACCGGACTTCGCCCGCGTTTCCCGAGCATCTTGCACGCTTTGGTGGGACACGCGGAACGCGGCTCGGACGGATCGCACGTGACGCTGATCCCGGAACCGGGCCAAGAGGTGACCCTGCGGTACGACGCTCTCGTCGAGAGCGCCGCACGGTGCGCGGCGGCGCTGGCCGACCGCGGTGTCGGCCGCGGCGACCGAGTGGTCCTCTGCCTGCCGACGGGACCGCAGTTCCTCACCGCCTTCTTCGGCACCCAGCTGCTCGGAGCCATGCCGACAGCGATCTCGCTGCCCATCTCCTTCGGGGGAGCGGCGGGGTTCGAGGGCCAGCTGAAGGATCTCGTGGGCTATCTGCGGCCGGCCGCGATCATCACCACGCCGGCGGTGATCGAGGTCCTGCCCAATCTCGTCGACGACACCCACCTGATCGACAGCGAGGTGCTCTACGCACGCGCCACCGCGAGTGGAGCGCCGATGCACCCGATCCGCCTGCCCGACGGCGACGATCTGTCGCTGATCCAGTGCACCTCCGGTTCGACGGGCCGGCCCAAGGGCGTCATGATCTCGCACGCCAATCTCGCCGCCAACTGCGAGCAGTTCGTCGGCGCGCTGGGCTGGACGAGCACGGACACGACCGTCAACTGGGCCCCGCTGTACCACGACATGGGCCTGATCACGGGAATCCTGTGCCCGGTCTACTCCGGCGGGAGCGCGGTGCTTATGCCGCCCACGCGCTTCCTGCGCGCACCCGCCGAGTGGTTGCGGCACATCAGCAACCACCACGGCACGGTCTCGGCGGCGCCGAACTTCGCCTACGGCTATGTGACCGCCCGGGCACGCGACGAGGAACTCGAGGGAGTGGACCTGTCGTCCTGGCGGGTGGCGCTCTGCGGAGCGGAACCCATCCAGCCCGGCACCGTGCGGCGCTTCGCCGACCGCTTCACCCGGTGGGGCCTGCCCTCCACGGCGTTCACCCCGGCCTACGGCATGGCCGAGGCCACGCTGGTCATCACCAGCACCCGGCCGGAGGGCAGGTTCGGGTCCGACACCATCGACCGGCAGGCCGCCGTCGCCGACGCGCGAGCGATCGATGTCGACCCGGCCCGCGAGGACGCGCTCCACGTCGTCGACTGCGGTGAGCCGGTCGCCGGCACGGAGGTGCGCATCGTGGACGGGGCCGGTCATCGCCTGGCGGAGAACCAGATCGGCCACGTCCAGTTCCGCAGCCCCTCGCGCACGGTCGGGTACTTCGATCTGCCGCAGGAGACCGCCGCGGCGATCGACGAGCCGGACTGGTGGAAGACCGGTGACATCGGCTATCTGCGGGACGGCGGTCTGCGGATCACCGGCCGGGCCAAGGACCTGGTGGTCATCCGGGGTGCCAACTACTTCCCCTCCGATTTCGAGCAGGCCGCGGAGACCGTGCCCGGGGTCCGCCTCGGCGCCGTGATCGCCGTCGGATACTGCCACGACGACAGCGACTCGGAGGAACTCCACCTGATCGTCGAGACGGAGCTGGACAGCGACCGGCACGACGAGCTGCGCCGGTCCGTCCTGGCAGCCGTCAGCTCCCGTACCGGTGTCCGGGCCGCCGCGATCCACCTCGTACCGAAGCGGAGCATCCCGAAGACGACCAGCGGGAAGCTGCAGCGGTCGAAGGCGCGGGAGAAGTTCGTCGAAGGGTGGACGCCGCGGCCCCGGCCGTGACCGGACAGCGGAACCGTACGGCTGAGGCGCACTCCTGGGCGTGGCCTCGCCGGCGTCCGTCCGCCCGTCGTCGGGGCGCCCGGCGCTCACCCGGTCACCGCGGAAGCCGTCACACCTGCACCCGCGGGCGTGCCGTACGCACCTGCATCCGCGGGCGTGCCGTACGCACCTGCATCCGCGGGCGTGCCGTACGCACCTGCATCCGCGGGCGTGCCGTACGCACCTGCATCCGCGGGCGTGCCGTACGCACCTGCATCCGCGGGCGTGCCGTACGCACCTGCATCCGCGGGCGTGCCGTACGCACCTGCATCCGCGGGCGTGCCGTACGCACCTGCATCCGCGGGCGTGCCG
>NZ_JBWKDS010000029.1:0-100146 GCF_056435845.1 Streptomyces sp. NPDC043867
CCCCCCCCCCCCCCCCCCCCCCCCCCCCCCCCCCCCCCCCCCCCCCCCCCCCCCTTCCCCCCCCCCCCCCACCCCCCCCCCCCCCCCCCCCCCCTCCGCGGGTCCTCCGGCATCGAGGTGTCTTGAACTGCCGGTCCACGTGCGTGAACGTGGAGGTGATCTGACGACGCGGCAGGCGCGGCAACCGAGGGGGACGACGTGGGACACGCCGGCATGGACACGGATGTGGTGATCGCGGGCGCCGGGCCCACGGGCCTGATGCTCGCCTGCGAACTGCGGCTCGCGGGCGTCGACGTGGTGGTGGTCGAGCGGCTCGCGCAGCGCTCGGGCGAGTCACGGGCCGGCGGGATCCACTCCCGCACCCTGGAGGTGCTGGACCAGCGCGGAATCCTGGACCGCTTCCTGGCGGAAGGCACCCTGCAGCCGGTGGGCCACTTCTCCGGCCTGTATCTCGACTTCGACGAGTCCGAGTCCCGGCACCCCTACCCGCTGATGATCCTTCAGTCCGCCATCGAGCGGCTCCTGGAGGAATGGGCCACCGGGCTCGGCGTGCGGGTGCGCCGCTCGTGCGAGGTGAGCGGGATCCACCAGGACGAGACCGGCGTGACGGTCGAGCTGACCGCACCGCAGGAGGCACCCGCGACGCTGCGCGGCCGCTACCTCGTGGGCTGCGACGGCGGGCGCAGCACGGTGCGCAAGCTGGCGGGCATCGACTTCCCCGGCACCGAGGCGACGATGACCGCGCTGATCGGCGACGTCGAACTGCCCGACCTGCCCGAGGACTACGTCTGGGTACGGCGTACCGCGGGCGGCGACTACTCGGCGATCGCCTTCGAACCGGGCTGGTACCGGGTGATCACCTCCGAGTTCGACCGCGTCGCGGGCCGCGACGAGCCGGTGACGTTCGAGCAGCTGCGGGAGTCGCTGGTCAGGGTCGCGGGCACCGACTTCGGGATGCGCAGCCCCCGGTGGGTCTCCCGGTTCAGCGACGCGGCGCGGCAGGCCGCCCGGTACCGGCAGGGACGGGTGCTGCTCGCGGGCGACGCGGCGCACATCCACTTCCCGGCCGGCGGGCAGGGGCTGAACATGGGGGTGCAGGACGCGGTCAACCTCGGCTGGAAGCTCGCCTCGGTGGTGCGCGGCCAGGCGCCGGAGGACCTGCTGGACACCTACCACGAGGAGCGCCACCCCGTCGGGGAGCGCGTGCTGCACAACACCCGGGCGCAGTCGGCGCTGGTGCGCCCCGGCCCCCAGACGGACGCGCTGCGTGAGGTGTTCAGCTCGCTGATGGTCTTCGACGACGTCAACCAGTACCTGCGCCACCTGCTGACGGCGCTGGACATCCGCTACCCGGCCGACGGCGACCACCCGCTGGTGGGCCGCCGGGTCCCGGACGCCGACCTGGAGGCGTCCGGCGGCGCGAGCCGGGTCTACGAGCTGCTGCACGCCGCCCGCCCCGTCCTGCTGGACCTGCGGGGCAGCGCCGAGGTGGCGGCGGCCGTCAAGGGCTGGGCCGACCGCGTCGACCTGGTCGAGGCGCGCAGCGGGGACGGGCACTGGCCCGTCCCGGCCGTCGGCGAGCTGCCCGCTCCCGACGCGCTGCTCATCCGGCCCGACGGCCATGTCGCCTGGGCGGCCGCCGGCGGCGGCGCGCCCGACACCTCCGCGCTGCGGACCGCTCTCGCCACCTGGTTCGGGCCGGCCCTGCGGGGGTGAGACACCGCACGAGACGAACGGGCCCACCGGTCCAGGCCGTGCGGCAGCCGGTGCTCCGACCCAGACGAAGGGACACATCGACAGTGAACAGCACGTGGTTCCGACGCTTCACCACGGCCGCGGGAGACGGGCCGCGGCTCGTGTGCTTCCCGCACGCCGGGGGTTCCGCGACGGCATTCAAGGATCTGGCGCACGCGCTGCCCGCGCACTTCGACGTGGTGTCCGTGCAGTATCCGGGACGCCAGGACCGCTACCGCGAGGAGCCGTTCACGGCGCTGGCGCCGCTCGTCGAGGCGGTGGCGCGGGAGCTGGCGCGCGAGCTGGCCGCGGACCGCGGACGGCCCTACGCCCTGTTCGGCCACAGCATGGGCTCGCTCGTCGCGTTCGAGACGGCCCGTCTCCTCGCCCGGCAGCAACTGCCGGGCCCGCAAAGGCTGTTCGTCTCGGGCCGGGGTGCGCCGGACGCCCACGGCCACATCCCCTACCACCTCTACGACGACGCCGATGTGCTGGCCGACGTGCGCAGGCTGGGCGGCACCGACCAGTCCATGCTGGAGGACCCCGACGTCCTGGAGCTGGTGCTGCCGGCGCTGCGGGCCGACTACGGGGCCCTTGGCACGTACAGCTGGCGGCCGGGTGAGCCGCTCGCCGCTCCGGTGACCGCGCTGATCGGGGACAGCGACCCGATGGTGACGGCTCAGGAGGCCAGGACCTGGGAGAGGCACACCACCGGCGACTTCAGCCTGAAGGTGTTTCCCGGGGGCCACTTCTACCTCTTCGACCAGCTCGACCGGGTCGCCGCGGCCCTCACCGAGGGGCTGCTCACCGAGGCCGCCGCCGCCTGACCGGCCGACAGCCTGCCGCGGCAGGTGGGTGCCGGGCGGTGAGCGGGACGAAGACCTCCGGTGCGGGGAAGGACCGACGCCTTCACCGCACCGGAGGTCTTCTTGTCCCCGGCCCCGGGGGGCGGGGTGGCCGCTGGGTCCGGGCGGCGGCGGCCGGTGGTGCTCCGCGGCGCCGCCCGGGGTCAGGTGTAGGGGTAGAAGCCGCGGCCGGACTTCTTGCCCAGCAGGCCGCTCTCGACCATGCGCAGCAGCAGCGGCGGCGGGGCGTACAGCGGTTCCTTGAACTCCTCGTACATGGCCCGGGCGATGGCCACGGTGGTGTCCAGGCCGATGAGGTCGGCCAGGCGCAGCGGGCCCATCGGATGCGCGCAGCCTGCGGTCATGCCCTGGTCGAGGGTCTCGGCGCTCGCCAGGCCCGACTCGACCATGCGGATGGCGGACAGCAGGTAGGGGAACAGCAGCGCGTTGACGAGGAAGCCGGCCCGGTCGGGTGAGGCGATCGGTTTCTTGCCCAGGACGTCGCGGGTGAAGGTCAGCGCCCGGGTGGCGACCGTCTCGTCCGTCAGCACCGAGGCGACGATCTCGACGAGCGGCAGCACCGGGACCGGGTTGAAGAAGTGCATGCCGAGGACGTGGCCCGGGCGCCGCGTCGCGGCGGCGAGGCGGGCGACCGGGATCGAGGAGGTGTTGGTCGCCAGGATCGCGTCCGGGTCCTCGACGATCTTGTCGAGGGTGGCGAACAGGTCCAGCTTGAGCTGCTCGTCCTCCTTGACCGCCTCGATCACCAGGTGGCGGTCCGCGAGGTCGGCGAGGTCGCGGGTGAACGTCACCCGCTCCCGTGCCGCGTCGCGCTCGGGCGCGGTGAGTCTGCCCTTGGTCACGGCCCGGTCGAGGGAGGCGGTCAGCCGCTGCGGTGCCGTCACCAGTGATGCCTCGGAGAACACCGCGACCTTCACGTTCAGTCCGGCTCTGGCGCACAGTTCGGCGATGCCGGTGCCCATGATGCCGCTGCCGGCGACACCCACCCGGTCGATGCCGGTACCGGCGCTGTGTGTGGACGTGGTCATGTGTGGGCCCCCCAGGTCAGAAGTGATGCTCCGATGGACATGCCGCCGCCGAACCCGGCGAGCAGCACCAGTTCCCCCGGCGCCAGCGCGCCGGTGCGGTGGGCCTCGTCGAGTGCGACCGGCACCGAGGCGCTGCCGACGTTCCCGTACCTGATCAGGGTGCGGTGGGTGTGTGCGGCCTGCAGTCCCGCGCGTTCGACGACCTCGCCGAGCATCACGCCGTTGGCCTGGTGCGGGACGAAGTGGTCGACCGCGCCGATGTCCACGCCGGCCCGGCGGGCCAGGGCGAGGAGCGCGGGCGGCACGTGTTCGGCGACGAAGTCGCGTACCCCGCGGCCGTCCATCCTGAAGTAGTGGCCGCCTTCGGCGACGGTCGCCGCCGACGCGGGCGTGCGGCTGCCGCCGGCCTCGACCCGGATCAGGTGGTGGGCGTCGCCGCGGCTGGACAGGTCGCTGGCGATGATCCCGTAGGGCTGCGGCACCGCGCCGACGACGGCTGCCCCGGCTCCGTCGGCGAACAGGATCGCCGTCCTGCGGTCGGTGAAGTCCAGGATCCGCGAGTACACGTCCGCGCCGATCACCAGGACCCGGGCGTCCGGTCGCACGGTCACCAGGCTGTGGGCCAGTGACAGGGCGTAGACGAAGCCGCTGCACACGACGTTGACGTCGAAGCAGGCCGCGCCGTAGGCGCCCAGGCCGTGCTGCACCAGGTAGGAGGTGGGGGGCTGGGGGAAGTCGCCGGTGGAGGTCGAGACGATGATGTAGTCGATCTGCTGCGCGGTCAGTCCGGCCTGGTCCAGCGCCCGTTCGGCGGCCTTGACCGCCAGGTCGGACGTCGCCTCGTGCGGGGCGGCGTAGCGGCGTGAGCGGATCTGGGTCTTGCGTTCGATCCATTCCGCGGTGACGCCGACGCGTTCGGCGACCTCCTCGTTGCCCACCTCGTGCTTGGGCAGGTAGGAGCCGGTGGACAGTATGCCGATCCCCATGTCAGGACACCTCTGCGACGGCGGGCGCGGCGGGTGCGCGCAGCGGGTTCAGGCGTGCCGGGCCGATCTTGTCCCGCAGTGCGGGGTCGGTGACGCCGAGTCCTTCCTCGGGGGCGAGGCAGAGCACGCCGACCTTTCCGGTGTGCCGGTTCAGCTGGACCAGCCGTGCGGCCTCGCCGACGTCCTTGAGTGCGAACACCTCGGAGAGGACGGGGGAAAGGTGCCCGAGGCGGACCAGGCGGTTGCACTCCGCCTGCTCCTGGAGGTTGGCCGCGTGGCTGCCGATGATGCGCTTGAGGTTCATCCAGAGGTAGCGGTTGTCGAAGTGGTGGTCGTAGCCGGTGCTCGATCCGCAGGTGACGACCGTTCCGCCCTTGCGCACGACGAACACCGAGATCCCGAACGTGGCCCGCCCGACGTAGTCGAACACGACGTGCGGGTCCTCGCCGACGTGGCGCCGGATCTCCCGGCCGAGCCGTTTGCCGAGTTCGATGGTCCGCTCCGGGGTGGGCGCGCTGTCCCCGCCCATGCCGATGTCGTTGCGGTTGATCACCACGTCGCAGCCGAGGCGGCGCAGCGCCTTCGCCTTGCGTTCGGAGCTGACCACGCCGACGGCGATCCCGCCGGCGTTCTTCACCATCTGCACCGCGAACGCGCCCAGGCCGCCGGTGGCACCCCAGATGAGGACGATGTCGCCCTGTTTGATCCGTGCGCCGTTGGCGCCGACCAGCATCCGGTACGACGTCGTGGCGGTCAGCAGGACCCCCGCCGACTCCTCCCACGTGAGGTGGGCCGGTTTGGGCAGCAGCTGGCTGGCGCGCACCACCGCGTAGTGGGCGAGGCCGCCGAAGTTGGTCTCGTAGCCCCAGATCCGCTGGCCCGTGCCGAGCATCGCGTCGGCGTGGGTCGCCGGTTCCTGCTCGTCGACCTGGACGCAGCTGGCGACCACGTGGTCGCCGGTCTTCCAGTGCCGCACTCCCGCTCCGGTGCGTACGACGATGCCGGCCGCGTCCGAGCCCAGCACGTGATGCGGCTGGTCGTGGCGGGCCGCGTAGCCGCCCTGGCGGGCCTGGCGCTTGAGGAACTCGAAGGTGGGCACCGGCTCGAACGTCGCCGACCACACGGTGTTGTAGTTGATGGAACTCGCCATGACGGCGACGACCACCTCGTCCGGCGCGATCTGCGGCATGGGGACCTGACCGACGTGCAGCGACTTGCGGACGTCCTTGTCCTGCACGCCGTCGAACATGCCGACGTCGCGGGCCAGCAGGTGGGCGGCCTCGTAGGAGGGGGGGAGTTCGTGTCGCCCGAGCTCCTGCGGGCCGGCCCCGGACAGCAGGGCTTCTGTCAAAGAATCCATGATTCCCTTTCTCCGTCGCCAGCGAGCGGCCGGGCGGTGCTCACAGGACGGCGCCTTCCTTCGTGCGCCGGCGCAGGCTCGGCCTGCTGGACTGGCCGAGGTCCTTCCACATGTCCGACAGGCCGATGACGGTGCGTGCGGCGAACAGCCTGCGGATGGACACCTCCTGCTTGAGCTCCGCCCGGATCAGGCCGACCAGCCGGATCGCCCGCAGCGAGTTGCCGCCGAGGTCGAAGAAGTCCTCGTCGATGCCCACCCGGTCCAGTTCCAGCACGTCGGCGAACGCCGCGGCCAGCACCCGCTCGGTGTCGTTGCGCGGTGCGCGGTAGGTGCCCTCCTCGGACGCGGGCTCGGGAAGTGCCGCCCGGTCCACCCTTCCGTCGGCCGTCACCGGCAGGCGGTCCAGCACCGTGAACACCGACGGCACCAGCGACTCCGGCAGCCAGCCCGCGGCGAAGCGGCGCAGCTCGTCGACGGAGACGCTGCGCCCGCCCGCCGGGACGACGTAGGCGGCCAGGCGCTGCTGCCCGGTGCCGTCCTTGCGGACGGCGACGACGGCGTGCGCGAGGGCGGTGTGCTCGCACAGCACCTCTTCGACCTCGGGCAGCTCGACGCGGACGCCGCGGACGTCGGCCTGTTCACCGGCCCGGGCCACGTACTCCAGGCGGCCGCCGGTGCCCCAGCGCACCAGGTCCCCGGTCCGGTGCATGAGCCCTCCGGGCGGGCCGAACGGGCAGGGCACGAAGCGCTCCGCGGTCGGTGCGGGCCGCCCGGGGTATCCGCGGGCCACGCCGGGGCCGGCCACGTACAGCTCTCCGGTCACGCCGACGGGGACCGGGGCAAGGCCCGGTCCGAGGACGTACAGGGCGGTGTGGTCCATGGGCCGGCCGGCCGTGCCGGCGTGGCGTACCGGTTCGCCGGCGGCCAGGCGGTGGCAGGCGGCGAACACGGTCGATTCCGTCAGGCCGTGGCCGTGGACGATCGTCAGTTCGGGGCAGGCCTTTTGGACGCGGCGCAGCGCGGCCGCGGAGACGCGGTCGCCGCCGGTCCACACCTCGCGCAGGCCGGCCAGCAGTTCGGGGCGCTGGGCGGCGATCGCGGAGAACTGGGCGGCGGGCAGCCACAGCGTGGTGATGTCGTGGGCGGCGCGTGCCTCGATCAGGGTGTCGGTGTCGAGGGTGCCGGGGGGAGCCAGGACCACCCGGCCGCCGTTGAGCAGGGGCACCCACAGTTCGAGGGCGAGTGCGTCGCAGGTGTGCGGTGTGTGCCACAGCACGGTGGCCTGGCGGGCTGCGTGCCAGTGGTGGTCCAGGACGAACCGTTCCATGTTGCGGTGCGTCACCGCGACGGCGTCGTCGCCGGCGCCGGTCCGGGAGCCGGGCAGGACCGCCAGCAGGCTGTCCTGGTGTGCCGGGCGCGGGGCGGGCGGCGTGCTGGTGTCGTCGCCGGTGCTGCCCCGGGCGAGGTCGTCGGCCGTGAGCACCGGGATGTCCAGGCCGGAGAGGTGTTCGGCGTTCGCGGTGTCGGTGAGCAGTGCGCGCGCCGAGGTCCGGTTGATGTGTGCCCTGAGGTGCTGCGCGGGGGCCGCCGGGTCGAGCGGCAGGTAGGCGCCGCCCGCCTTGACCACGCCCAGCAGGGCGACGGCCAGGTCCGCCGAGCGGGGCATCGCCACCGCCACGACCGTCTCGGGTCCCACGTGCCCGTGCAGCGCCCGGGCCAGGCGGCTGGAGCGTTCGTCCAGTTCCCGGTAGGTGAGGGTGGTGTCGCCCGACACCAGTGCGGGGGCGTCGGGGTGCTGTGCGGCCTGCCGGGCGAACAGCTCGGGCACCGTCGCTCCCGGGGCGGGGGTGTCCGTGCCGCGGGGTGCGCTGAGCACCTGCTCGCGTTCGGTGCCGCTCAGCACGTCCAGCGCGCCGACCGGCTGCTCGCCGGCGGCCACCGCGGCACGGATGAAGGCGATCAGTTCCTCGCCGATGTGGCGCAGTTCCGCGCGGTGGTACAGGCGTGCCGGGGCGTCGAGGCGGATGAAGAGGTCGCTGTCGGGGCTGCCGTCGGTGTAGACGCCGATCGACAGTTCCTCGAAGGTCCCGGTCGTCGCGCCGCAGTAGCGGGCCGGGCTGTCGCCGAAGCGCAGCTGCTCGACGAACTCGACGACGTTCACGACGGCGCCGTAGCTGCCGCGGCCGCTCAGGACGGTTCCGCTCGCGCGCTGGATGTCGGAGTAGTGGCAGGCGGTGTGGCCGGAGATCTCGTAGGTCTCCTCGACGAGGGCGTCGGCGATCTCGGCGAAGGTCGCGTGCAGGTCGATGGCCACCCGTACGGGCACCACGTTGACGGCCAGGCCGGGCGTGCGGCTCGCCACGCCGACCCGGTTGCCCACGGCCAGTGAGATGAGGAACTCCGGGCGGTCGCAGCGGTGGCGCAGGAACACGCCGGCGGCCGCGGTCAGCATCTGCGACGTCCACAGGCCCATGGACTGGGCGGCCTTGGCCCACGCGTCGGCCTCGGCGCGGGGTACGGACAGGGTCCGGCTGACCATGCCGATGGTCTCGGCGACCTCCGACCAGCGGTCGGCGCTGCTCAGCGGTTCGGACAGGGCCGAGCGCTGCGCGTCGGACAGGGCGACGCGCGGAACCTGTGCGGGCGGGGGCGCGTTCGTCAGGTACTCGCGCCAGAACTGCGTGTCCTCGGTGAACTTCGGGGAGTCGAGGTACTCCGTCGCCTCGGTCGCGAACGAGGCGGTGTCCCACGGGTGCGGCAGCTGCGGTACCGCCTCGCCGCGCGCCAGCGCCGTGTACACCTCGGCGAGGCGCTTGGAGAGCAGGCCGCCCGCGCCGAACCCGTCGGAGATGAGGTGGTGGTAGGCGATCACCAGGAGCGAGCGGGTTTGTGCGAGTTTGACCACGCCGAGCCGGAACAGCAGATCCCGTTCCAGGTCGAAGGGTTGGCGCACCAGGTCGGCCATGGCCTCGCGCGCCGCCTGTTCGGGGTCGGCCTCGGCGCTCAGGTCCAGGGAGAAGGGCCGCCAGTCCCCCAGGTCCCGGGGGACCAGGCGCAGTCCGCCGCCGTCGTCGGTGAAGTTGACGCGCAGCACCTCCGCCTCGCCCATCACGTGCAGGAACGCGGCCTCGATGACCGCCGCGTCCAGTTCACCGTCCACATCCCACATGGTCAGCGCATGGTTCGGCGTGTCGGGAGCCATTTCCTGCGCTCGCCACATGCCTTTATGCGCAGACGACGCACCGAACGAACGCACACAGATCAACCCCTCGGCAAAACTCGGTAGAACTCGACAAGAAAGGTCCGGACTCCGGAGGAATTCACAGCTCGCCCCCATCGTCAGGGGGGTGACTCAGCCGTTCAAGACAACTCGGTTCCCGGCGGGACACGCCGCCGTCGCGCTTGCGGTGTCCCGCCGGCGGGACACTTCGTGCGGGGCGAACCGCGTGCCGGGCACGGTGGGTTCACACCGTTCAGCGGGCATCGCCGGTGGCCATCAGGGACACGATGTGCCCGGCGATCAGGCGTGGTGAGGGGTGCCGCAGCACCACGTTCGGCTTCAGTCTGCGTCCGGTGGACGCGGTGAGGCGTTTGCTCAGCTCCGACGACAGCATCGAGTCGAATCCGAGTTTCATGAACTCGTCGTCCGGGCCTACGGTCTCGCTCGAGGAATGCCCGAGGACGACGGCGACCCTCTCCAGGACGTGGTCCAGGACCAGTGCCTGCGCGTCGTCCGGGGCAAGGGCGCAGATCTGCTCCGACAGCGAAAGGCGGCTCTCCTCGCCGGGGGCCGGCTGGGCCGGGGACACCTGTGCCGGGCCGGCCGCGGTGGGCGAGGAGTTGAGCCAGTACCGCTGCCGGGCGAACGCGTAGGTCGGCAGATCCACCCGGCGGCGTGTTTCGAAGAGGGTGTCCCAGTCCACGGGCCCGCCGCGGGTGTGGAGTGCGGCCAGCGAACCGAGTACGGCCTCCACCTCGCCCCGGCCGCGCCGCGAGGACGACAGGACCAGCGCGTCGTCCACGTCCTCGACGATCTCCTGCACCGGGACGGTCAGCACGGGGTGCGGGCTCATCTCGACGAACACCCCGAAGCCGTCCTCGGCCAGCCGGCGCACGGACGACTCGAAGCGGACCTTCTCGCGCAGGTTGTTGTACCAGTAGTCGGCGTTCAGTTCCGCGGTGTCGATGATCTCGCCGTACAGGGTCGAGTAGAAGGGCAGCTTCGACGAGGTGGGGCTCACGCCGGACAGTGAGGCGAGCACGTCGTCGCGGACCCGGGTCACGTGGTGGGAGTGGGAGGCGTAGTCGACGGATATCCGCCGGGCCTGGGCGCCGTCGGCCTTCATCTTCTCGACGAACTCGTCGAGGGCGTCCGGTTCCCCGGACACCACCACCGAGCGGGGTCCGTTGACGACGGCGACGCTCACCCGGCCGTTCCACGGAGCCAGCCGTTCCTGCACCACCTGCTCGGACTCCGCGACCGACGCCATCCCGCCGTGCCCGATCAGGCCCACCAGAGCCTTGCTGCGCAGTGCCACGACCCGGGTGGCGTCCCGCAGGGACAGCGCACCGCACACGTGGGCGGCGGCTATCTCGCCCTGGCTGTGGCCCACCACCGCGGCCGGCTCCACACCGAAGGACCGCCACAGGGCGGCCATGGACACCATCACCGAGAACAGTGCCGGCTGCACCACGTCCACCCGGTCCAGGGTGGGTGCGCCCGGCACGCCGCGCACCACGTCGAGCAGCGACCAGTCGACCCACTCGGCCAGGGCGGCCGAGCACTCCTTGAGGCTCCGCGCGAAGACGGGGAAGGCGTCGTACAGTTCCCGGCCCATGCCGACCCACTGGGAGCCCTGGCCCGGGAACACGAAGGCGACGCCCTTGAGGTCTCGGGCAGTGCCGCGGACCACCGCGGCCGATTCGCGGCCCTCGCTCAACGACGCCAGTGCGGCTGCCAGTTCGTCCCGGTCGCGGCCCAGGACCACCGCGCGGTGCTCGAACCGGCTGCGGCTGGAGAGCAGCGACCAGCCGGCGTCGGCGAGGTCCAGGTCCGCGCCGGCGGCCACGAGATCCCGCAGCCTGCCCGCCTGCTGTTCCAGGGCTCTGGCGCTCTTGGCCGACACCACCCACGGCACCAGCCCGCCGACGACACCCGCGCCCGCGGTGTCCTGCCGCTGTTCCTGCGGCGGGGCCTCTTCCAGGATCACGTGCGCGTTGGTGCCGCTGACCCCGAAGGAGGACACGCCGGCCCGTCGCGGGCCGGCGCCCCGCTTCCACTCCCGTCCCTGCGACAGGACCTCTACCGCGCCCGAGGACCAGTCCACGTGATGCGAGGGCTTGCCCACGTGCAGGGTCTTGGGCAGGTGTCCGTGGCGCATGGCCATCACGGTCTTGATGACGCCGCCGACTCCGGCGGCGGCCTGGGCGTGGCCCATGTTCGACTTCAGCGATCCCAGCCACAGCGGGCTGCCGCTGTCCCGGTCCTGCCCGTAGGTGGCCAGCAGCGCGGCCGCCTCGATGGGGTCGCCCAGTACCGTTCCGGTGCCGTGGGCCTCGACCAGGTCCACCTCGCGGGCCGTGACGCCCGCGTTCGCCAGCGCCTTGCGGATCACCTTCTCCTGGGCGCGGCCGTTGGGGGCGGTCAGCCCGTTGGAGGCGCCGTCCTGGTTGACCGCGGACCCGCGGACGACGGCCAGTACCGGGTGGCCGTTGCGCCGGGCGTCGGACAGCCGCTCCAGGAGCAGCACTCCCGCCCCCTCGGCCCAGCCGGTCCCGTCGGCTCCGTCCGCGAAGGCCTTGCACCGGCCGTCGGCCGACAGCGCGCCCTGGCGGGAGAACTCCACGAACATCGCGGGCGTCGCCATCACCAGTGCCCCGCCCGCCAGGGCGAGCGAGCACTCCCCCGAGCGCAGCGACTGCACCGCCATGTGCAGGGCCACCAGCGACGACGAGCAGGCGGTGTCCACCGACACCGCCGGTCCGGTCAGGCCCAGTTCGTACGCCACCCGCCCGGAGGCGACGCTCAGCGCGCTGCCGTACAGCAGGTAGCCCTCCAGGTCCTGCCGGCCGCCTTCGAGGAAGCGCCATCCGTACTCGGAGGAGCTCACCCCGGAGAAGACGCCGACCTCTTCGCCGCGTACGTCGGCGGGGACGATGCCGGCCCGCTCGAAGACCTCCCACGACGTCTCCAGCAGCAGGCGGTGGTGCGGGTCGACCGCCAGCGCCTCACGCGGGCTGATGCCGAAGAACTCCGCGTCGAAGCCGGCCACGTCGGCCAGAAACCCTCCCTGGCGCGTGTAGGCGCTGCCGGCGGCGTCGGGATCGGGGTCGTACACGTCCCGCCATCCGCGGTCCTGCGGGAAGTCGCCGACGACGTCGCGGCCCTCGCGGACCACGTCCCACAGTTCCTCGGGGGTCGAGACGCCTCCCGGGTAGCGGCATGCCATGGCCACCACGGCGACCGGCTCGCCGCGGCCGGCTTTCAGGGCGTCGTTCTCCTGGCGGAGGCGGTCGCGTTCCTCCAGCAGGGTGCGCAGCGCCCGCTGGACCCGGTCCGCGCCGTCCGCCGCATGTTCCGCGGAGTTGGTCATGTCCGTTACCTCTTCTCATCCAGAGCCAGGTCGACCAGTGCTTCCAGATCCAGGTCCGACAGTTCGTCCGCCGCGGCCTGCGCCGGTGCGTCGCCGCCCGGTGCGGGTGCTTGGGCGCACGCCAGGACCAG
The DNA here is from genome assembly GCF_056435845.1 of Streptomyces sp. NPDC043867. Lineage (NCBI taxonomy): Bacteria > Bacillati > Actinomycetota > Actinomycetes > Kitasatosporales > Streptomycetaceae > Streptomyces > Streptomyces sp. NPDC043867. Next base: position 12,699 of record NZ_JBWKDS010000029.1, read on the forward strand.
CTCCAGGACGCCCGCGTCGCGCAGGCGCTCGATCGAAACGCTCCGCAGCACTTCGCGGATCGCGATGTCCTCGGCGCTCTCGGTGGTGGCCGGGTCGTCGTCGGCGGCCGGGCGCAGCAGGCCGCAGATGTGTTCGCTCAGCTCGCGCGGGGTGGGGTAGCTGAAGACGAGGGTGGAGGGCAGGCGCAGTCCGGTCGCGGCGGCCAGCCGGTTGCACAGTTCGACCGCGGTCAGCGAGTCGATGCCCAGCGGGGTGAACGCCTGGTCGACGTCGACCCCCGCGCCGGAGGAGTGTCCAAGGACGACGGCGACCTGCTCGCGGACCCAGTCCAGGGCGGCTGCCCGGGCCTCGTCGGCGGGCAGCGTGGCCAGCTTCGCGGACAGTGCGGGCGAGGTGCCGCCGGCCGCGTCGGCCGCGCCGGTCCGGGTGCGGCGGGGCCGGCCGGCGTCGACGAGGTCGCGCAGGAGCGGGGGCAGCTCGTCGGTGCTCCTGTCGCGCAGCGCGGCGAGGTCGAGGCGGGCCGGGACGAGGACCGGCTTGCCGCTCGCGCACGCCGCGTCGAACAGGGCCAGTGCCTCGCCGGTCGCCATCGCGGCGATGCCGGTGCGCCGCAGGCGGGCCAGGTCGGCCTCGTCCAGGTCGCCGGTCATGCCGCTGCTCTGTTCCCACCAGCCCCAGCACAGCGAGGTGCCGGGCAGGCCGGCGGCGCTGCGCTGGGCCGCCAGGCCGTCCAGGAAGGCGTTCGCGGCGGCGTAGTTGGCCTGTCCCGCGTTGCCGAGGGTGCCCGCCAGGGCGGAGAACTGGATGAACGCCGACAGGGTGTGCTCTTGGGTCAGTTCGTGCAGGTGGAGCGCGCCGCCGGCCTTGGCGCGCAGCACGTGGTCGATGCTGTCGGCGGTCAGCGATTCGACGGTGCCGTCCGCGAGGACACCCGCGGCGTGCACGACGGCGGTCAGCGGGTACCGGCCGGGCAGGTCGGTGGCGAGCAGGCGGGCCACGGCGGTGCGGTCCGCGATGTCGCAGGCGACGACCCGTACCGCGGCTCCCGCGTTTTCGAGGTCCGCGACCAGCTCGGGCACTCCGTCGGCGGCCGTTGCGCTGCGGCTGGCCAGCAGCAGGCTGCGTACGCCGTGCCGGGTGACGAGGTGGCGGGCCACGAGTGAGCCCACTCCCCCGGTCCCGCCGGTGACCAGCACGGTGCCGCCGCCGAAGCCGGTGCCCATGTCCAGGACCAGCTTTCCGGTGTGGCGGCCCTGGCTCATCTCGCGGAACGTGTGGCGCGCGTCGCGGATGTCGCGCAGGGAGACCGGGTTCAGCCGCACCCGGCCGTCGGCGAACAGTTCCATGACGGCCTGGAACATGTCGTGGATCGCGTCCGGTCCCGCCTCGTAGAGGTCGAAGGCCCGGTAGTGGACCTGGGGGTGGTCGGCTGCCACCTGGCGGGGGTCGCGGATGTCCGTCTTGCCCATCTCCAGGAAGTGGCCGCCCTCGGGGAGCAGCCTCAGCGAGGCGTCGACGAAGGTGTGGGCGAGCGAGTTCAGGACGACATCCACCCCGCGGCCGCCGGAGGTGCGGTGGAACTTGTCGACGAAGTCCAGGTCGCGTGAGGAGGCCAGGTGGTCGTCGTCCAGTCCCAGGGCGCGCAGGGCGGGCCACTTGGCGGGGCTGGCGGTGGCGTAGATCTCGGCGCCGAGGTGCTGGGCCAGCTGGACGGCGGCCATCCCGACGCCGCCTGCCGCGGCGTGGATGAGGATGCGCTGCCCGCGGCGGAGCCTCGTGGCGTGGAAGAGCGCGTAATAGGCGGTGAGGAAGGTGCACGGCACGGACGCCGCCTGGGCGTAGTTCCAGCCGTCGGGGACGGGCACGAGGGTGCGGTGGTCCGCCACGGCGGTGGGGCCGAAGGCGCCGGTGAAGATGCCGGTGACCCGGTCGCCGGGTGCCAGGCGGGTCACGTCGTCCGCCACGTCGAGGACGACTCCGGCGCCCTCGCTGCCGACTCCGGCGTCGATGGCCGTGCGGTCCACCAGCCCCAGCGCGATGGTGACGTCGCGGAAGTTGAGGCCCGCGGCCTGGACGGCGATGCGGACCTGACCGGCGGTCAGGGGCGCGTCCACCTCGGGGCACGGGACCCAGGTCAGGTTCTCCAGCGTTCCCTTGGTGGGGATGCCCAGGCGGTGTCCGGCCGGCGGCGCGTCGAGGCGGCGGTCCGAGGGCGCGGTCGCGGCGAGGCGGGGGACGAGCAGGGCGCCGGCGCGCAGCGCCAGCTGGTCCTCCGCCAGGGCGAACGTGTCCGCGAGCCGGGCCCAGGACGTCTTCTCGTCGTCGATGTCCACCAGCTTGAACCTGCCGGGGTGCTCGGTCTGCGCGGAGCGGACCAGGCCCCACACGGACGCGCCGGGAAGGTTCTGGACGCTGTCGTGCGTGCCGGTGCCAAGGGCCCGGCGGGTGAGCACCACCAGCGTGGTGTGGGCCAGGGGTTTCTCGGTGAGCATGCGCTGGAGCGTGTCCAGGACGTGCTTGTCGGTGTCGGCGACCGTGCCGAGCACATCGGGGCCGGCGGTGGTGGTGTCGTCCAGGTACAGGACGAGGTGTGCGGGCGCCTGCCCGGGCGGGATGTCGTCCAGGCAGGTGTGGAGCGCGGTGTCGGCGCCGGCCGCGTCGAGGAGCCGGGAGGCCGGGCCGCCGGGCGTGCCGAGGACGGCCCAGGGGCCGCGGCGGGTCTTGTGCGTGCCGGGGGCGGGCGGGCGCCACTGCAGTTCGTACAGCGACTGCTGGGCGCCGTGTGCGGCGCGGACCTGTTCGGCGTTCGCCGGGCGGAACGTCAGCGCCTGGATGCGGGCGAGTTCGTGGCCGTGCTCGTCGGCGACCGTCACGGACACGACGCCTTCGCCGGCCGGGGTGAGGCGCACCCGTACGCTCGCGCCGCACGGCCGGTGCAGTTCCACGCCGGACCAGGAGAAGGGCATCCAGCCCTGCTCGCCCGTCACCTCGATGACGCCGCCGGCGACCACCGCGTGCAGGACGGTGTCCAGCAGTGCGGGATGCAGGGCGAAGGCGCCGCCTGCCGGGCTCCCGGCGGTGTCGGGCAGGGTGGCGAGGGCGAAGAGGTCCTCGCCCTGCTGCCAGACCTCGCGCAGCCCGCGGAAGGCCGGGCCGTAGTCGAAGCCCGCGTCGGCGAAGGTGTCGTAGAGTCCGTCGGCGTCCAGCCGGCGGGCTCCGGCCGGCGGCCACACGGCGAGCGGGTGCGCCTGGTGGCCGGGGCCGTCCGGGCGCGGTGTGCCCGGGGCCAGGTTCCCCCGCGCGTGCCGTGTCCAGCCGCCCGCGGGTCCGTCGTCGCCGGGCCTGGCGTACACGTCAAGGGCGCGGCGTCCGGTGTCGTCCGCCGGGCCGGCGACGATGCGTATCTGCATGTCGCCGGCAGGGGGAAGGATCAGGGGGACTTCCAGGGTGAGTTCCTCCACGGCGGCGCATCCGACGTGGTCGCCGACCGACAGCGCCAGGTCCAGGTAGGCCGTCGCCGGTACGACGACCGCGCCGAACACGGTGTGATCGGCCAGCCAGCCGTGGGTCCGCAGGGACCACAGGTCGGTGAAGACGACCTCGTCGGTGCCGGGGTGGTCCATGACGGCGCCGAGCAGCGGGTGCTGCGGGGCGGACAGGCCGGCGGAGGTGACGTCCGCCGGCTTGCTGCCGGCCTGGAAGTCCAGCCAGTAGCGCTGCCGCTGGAACGGGTACGTGGGCAGGTCGGCCCTGCGGCGGGTGCCGAACAGCGCGTCCCAGTTCACCCTCGCGCCGGTGACGTGCAGGCCGGCCAGTGCGGCGAGCAGGGCCCGCGGTCCCTGGCGGTCGCGCCGTGACGCCGACAGGACCAGCGTGTCGTCGACGCCCGCGCCGGCGAAGGCCTCCTGGGTGATGCCGGTGAGTGTCGCTCCCGGCCCCACCTCGAGGAAGACGCTCGCGCCTGCGGTGCGGGCGCACTGCACCGCGTCGTGGAAGCGGACGGGTTCGCGGACGTGGCCGACCCAGTACTCGACGGATGTCAGCTCCTGGAGCGTGGCCTTGCGTCCGAGCCGGGTCGAGACGAGGGGAATGCTCATCTCGCCGGCGGGCAGCGCGCCGAGCGCCGCCGCGAACTCCGCGAGGATCGGGTCCATGAGCGGGGAGTGGAACGCGTGGTCGACGGGGAGGAGTTTCGCGGACCTGCCGTCGGCCAGGAGCCGGTCCCGCAGGGCGTGGACCTGGTCGCGCAGGCCCGAGACCACCACCGAGTCCGGGCCGTTGACGGCGGCGATGCCGACCCGCTCGTAGGCCGGGAGCAGGGCGCTCACCTCGGCGTCGGAGGCGCGTACGGCCAGCATGGCGCCGTGCTCGGTGACCGTGCGCATGATGCGTCCGCGCGCGGCCACCAGCCGGGTCGCGGTGTCCAGGGAGAGGGCTCCGCAGACGTGGGCGGCGGCGATCTCGCCGACCGAGTGGCCGATCAGGTGATCCGGCCGCGGGCAGTACTGCTCCAGGAGCCGGTAGAGGCTGACCTGGAGGGTGAACAGGGCCGGCTGGGCGATGTCCGTGCGCTCGCGTTCGGCGGGGTCGTCGGCGAGGAGCACCGGCTTGAGGGCGAAGGGCAGGTGCGTGTCGAAGCGTGCGCAGATCTCGTCCAGGCTCTGGGCGAAGACGGGGGAGGTGTCGTACAGCTGGCGTGCCGTGCCGGCCCAGGGTGAGCCCTGGCCCGGGAACATGAAGACGGTGCCGCCCTGCTGCGCGGTGACGCCGCGGATGACGTCGGTGGACTCCGCGCCGTCGCGCAGCGCTTCGAGGGCGTTCAGCAGCTCGTCCCGGTCGTGTCCCAGGACCACCGCGCGGTGCTCGAAGGGGGTGCGGCTGGAGACCAGGGACCAGCCGGTGTCGGCGAGGTCCAGGTCCGCGTCGGCGGCGAGGAGGTCGTGCAGGGCGCCCGCCTGCTGTTGCAGGGCTTTGGTGTTCTTGGCCGACACCACCCACGGCACCGGGCCGGCGGTGACGCCCGGGTGCGGGGCGTCGTGCTGTGGCTGTTCCTGCGGCGGGGCCTCTTCCAGGATGACGTGTGCGTTGGTGCCGCTGACTCCGAAGGCGGACACGCCGGCGCGGCGGGGGCGGCCCGGTGTGCTCGGCCACTGCCGGGCCTCGGTGAGCAGCTCCACCGCTCCGGCCGACCAGTCGACGTGGGTGGAGGGGCGGTCCACGTGCAGGGTCCGGGGCAGCATGCCGTGCTGCATCGCCATGACCATCTTGATGATGCCGCCGACGCCGGCGGCGGCCTGGGTGTGGCCGATGTTCGACTTCAGCGATCCCAGCCACAGCGGGCCGGCCTGGTCCCGGTCCTGCCCGTAGGTGGCCAGCAGGGCGCCGGCCTCGATGGGGTCGCCCAGCGTCGTGCCGGTGCCGTGTGCCTCCACCACGTCCACCTCGCTCGCCTGCACCCGGGCGTTGGCCAGCGCCGACTTGATGACGCGCTGCTGGGCGGGGCCGCTGGGCGCGGTCAGTCCGTTGGAGGCGCCGTCCTGGTTGATCGCCGAGCCGCGGATGACGGCCCAGATCCTGCGGCCGTTGCGCTGTGCGTCGGAGAGCCGCTCCAGGACCAGTACGCCGACGCCCTCGGCGAAGCCGGTGCCGTCGGCGGCGTCCGCGAACGCCTTGCACCGGCCGTCCTGTGCCAGGCCCCGCTGGCGTGACATCTCCCGGAACACCTGCGGCATCCCCACGACGGTGACACCGCCGGCCAGGGCCAGGCCGCATTCGCCCTGCCGCAGTGACTGCACCGCCTGGTGCACCGCCACCAGCGACGAGGAGCAGGCGGTCTCGGTCGACACCGCGGGGCCCTCCAGGCCCAGTGTGTACGCCACCCGGCCCGAGGCCACGCTCAGCAGGGAGCCGACCTGTCCGTAGCCCGCGATGGCCTCGGGGGTTTCGAAGTGGTTGCCGTATCCGAAGTAGGCGAGGCCGGCGAACACGCCGGTGTCGCTGCCGCGCAGGGTCTCGGGGTCGATGCCGGCCCGTTCCACCGACTCCCACGAGGTTTCCAGGAGCAGCCGCTGCTGCGGGTCGGCGGACAGCGCCTCGCGGGGGCTGATCCCGAAGAAGTCGGCGTCGAAGTCACCGGCGTCGTAGAGGAATCCGCCCGAGCGGGTGTAGCAGGTGCCGGGGTGGTCGGGGTCCGGGTGGTACAGGTTCTCCAGGTCCCAGTGGCGGTCGTCGGGGAAGTCGGAGACGACGTCCGCGCCGGTGCGCACCAGCTCCCACAGTTCCTCCGGGGAGGCCGCCCCGCCGGGGTAGCGGCAGGCGACACCGACGATCGCGACGGGTTCGGCGGCGGCGTCGGTGACCTCCTTCAGGCGCTTGCGTGTCTCGAGCAGTTCGATCGAGGTCCGCCTGAGGTAGTCGAGGACCTCGGCGTTGTTGTCGTTGGTCATCGCTCTCCCCTAGCCGAGTTCTTTGTCGAGCAGCGAGAGAAGTTCTCCCGCCGAGGCCGAACTGATCTGGTCGACGATGCCGACCGGTGATCCGGCGCCCGCCATCGAACGGACTCGGCCCTGCAGTTCGCCGAGCAGAGTGGAAATGGTGGTCCGGTCCTCCTGTGCGAGGGCGAGGAACGCGTCCTCGAGCCGGGCGCCCAGGCCTTCGATCTCCTGGACCAGGTGGCGGGCCGGGGACTGCGGCCCGGCGGCGGAGCCGGGGGTGGCGCTCTGCTGGAGGAACCGGGCGAGGGCGGCCGGGTTGGGGTGGTCGAAGACGAGGGTGGCGGGCAGTTTCAGGCCGGTCACCGCCGCCAGTTTGTTCCGCAGTTCCAGTGCCGTCAGCGAGTCGATCCCGAGTTTCTTGAACGTCTCGGCGGGGCCGACCCGCCCGGTGTCGGAGTGACCGAGGACGAGCGCGGTCTGGGTGCGTACGGCATCGAGCAGCGCGGTCTCGGCCTCCTTTGGCGGCAGCGACTTCAGCTGCTCGGCGAGGGCGGGGCCGGCCGGCTCCCCGCCCGCCGGGCCGCCGGGTGAGGCGGGTGTCCCGGCCAGGGTGCGCAGGAGCGGGGAGGCCGGCCGGCCGGGGTCGGGTGTGCGCAGTGCGGTGAGGTTCAGCCGTACGGGCACCAGTACCGGCTCGTCGGCGGCGAGCGCCGCGTCGAAGAGCGCGAGTCCTTCTGGCGTCGACAGGGGCTGTACGCCCTGGCGTTGCATGCGTACGACGTCCGCGTCGCTGAGGCCGGCGCTCATCTCGCTGCGCTCCGCCCAGAAGCCGAAGCACAGCGCGCCGGCCGGCAGTCCCTGGGAGCGGCGGGTGTGCGCCAGGTCGTCGAGGAAGGCGTTGGCGGCCGCGTAGTTGGCCTGGCCCGCCGTGCCCAGGACGCCGGCGATCGAGGAGAACAGCACGAACGCGGACAGGTCCAGGTGGGCGGTCAGCTCGTGCAGGTGCCAGGCGCCGCGCACCTTGGGGGCGAGGACCGCGTTCACGCGTTCCTCGGTCAGGGCCTGGACGATGCCGTCGTCCAGGGTGCCGGCGCAGTGGATCACCGCGGTCAGCGGGTGTTCGGCGGGCACCGCGGCGATCAGTGCGGCGAGCGCGTCGCGGTCGGTGACGTCGCAGGCGACGATGTCGACGTGGGCGCCGGCGCCGGTCAGTTCCTCGCGCAGGGCGGCCGCGGCCGGGGCGGCGTCTCCGCGCCTGCTGGTCAGCACCAGCCGGCGTACCGCGTGCCGCTGGACGAGGTGGCGGGCCAGGAGGGCGCCCAGGCCGCTGGTGCCGCCGGTGATCAGTACCGAGCCGGTCCCCAGTGCGGGGGTTCCCGGTGTCCGGCCGGGCCTGCCCCGGGCGGGCAGGTGGGCCAGGCGGGGGGTGCTCACCATGCCGGAGCGGATCTTGAGCTGGGCTTCGCCGGTTCCGGCCGCCGCCGGCACAAGGGCCCACGAGTCGGGCCGGCCGTCGGTGTCGACGAGGGTGAAGCGGCCCGGGTTCTCGCTCTGTGCGGCGCGCACGAATCCCCAGAGGGCGGCCGCCGCGGGATCGGTGCGCGTCACCTGCTCGTCGTGGAACGCGTCCCGGGTCACCAGGACCAGGCGGGCGGCGGAGAACCGCGCGTCGCCGAGGAAGTCCTGCGTCCAGCGCAGCACACGGTGGAGGGTGTGCTCGACGGCGGCGGGGGTGTCGGCGTCGTCCGCGGGTTCGACGCACGCGATGACGACAGAGGGTATGTCGTCACCGCAGGCGGCGAGTTCCTCGAGGTCGGCGTAGGACGCCTGTCCCGGTGCCGGGGGCACGGCGTGCGCGCCGGGTGCGATCAGTGCGTAGCGGCCCGTGGCCCGGCCGGGTGGCAGCGGGAGGGGTTCCCAGTCCACCTGGAACAGCGAGTCCTGGTGGTCGAAGCTCAGCTCGGTCAGCCGGGCGACGTCCACGGGCTCCAGGGTCAGTGAGGCGATGGCGGCGACGGGGTGTCCGTTCTGGTCCGCGAGGGTCAGCGACAGCGTGTTCTCGCCCGCCGGGGCCAGCCGCACGCGCAGCGCGGTCGCCTGGGCGGGGCCGATGCGCAGGCCCGTGCAGCGGGACGGCAGCCAGCCCTCGGGCCGGGAGGTGTCGACGAAGTGTCCCAGGCCGACCGGGAGCAGCGCGGCCTGGAGCAGCGCCGGGTGGAGGGTGAAGCGGCTCTGGTGGGCGGTGTCGGTTGCGGGCAGTTCGACCTCGGCGAACAGGGTCTCGCCCTTGCGCCACACCTGCCGCAGGGCGTGCGGCAGGGTTCCGTGGCCGAGCATGGGGGCGGCGGGCCAGGTGTGCTCGTCCTCGAAGGGCACGCTCACCGCGCCCGGGGGCGGCCACGCGGTGAGGCTGTCGGGTTGGTGGTCCTGCGCGGGCCCGCTGTGGGCGGTTCCGGTGGCGTTGCGGGTCCACCGGTCCTCGCCTTTTGCCCGTGAGTGCACGCTGAGTTCGCGTTTGCCGTCGACGACGACGCGGATCTCGCGCTCGGCCGTGCGGGACAGCACCAGGGGTGCTTCCAGGGTGAGTTCGTCGACGACGTCGCAGCCCGCCTTGTGCGCGGCCCACACCGCCAGCTCCGCCAGCACCGTGGCGGGCACCAGGGCGGCGCCGTGGACGGTGTGGTCGGCGAGCCAGGGGTGGCGCTCCAGCGACAGCCGGCCGCTGCCCACGACTCCGCGGTGCCCGCCGTCGTCGGGCAGTTCGATGACGGCGTCGAGCAGCGGGTGGTCCGACGTGCTCGCGGTGGTGGTCTCGGCGGGGGTGTTCAGCCAGTAGCGCTGCCGCTGGAAGGCGTAGGTGGGCAGCTCGGCCCACCGGCCGTCCCCGCTCTCGAACGCCGCCTGCCACGACACCGCGGCGCCCGCCACGAAGGCCTCGGCGGCCGACCGGTGGAGCCGGGCGAAGCCGCCCTCGTCGCGGCGCAGCGACCCCACCGCGAAGCCGGTGGCGCCGGGGGTGGTGTCGAACATCTCCTGGATGGTCATCACCAGCAGCGGGTGCGGGCTGAGTTCGATGACGGCGCTGTCGGGTTCCTGGGCGACCAGGCCGCCCATGGCGGCCGCGAACTGGACCGGTTCGCGCAGGTTGCGGTACCAGTAGGCCGCGTCGAGGTCCAGGGGGTCGATCAGTTCGCCGGTCACCGTCGAGTGGATCGCCACCGGTGAGGGGCGGGGGGTGATGCGGCCGAGTTCCGCCTGGAGGCGGCCGTCGAAGCGGTCCATCAGCGGGGAGTGGCCGGGCACGCTGGACTTGATCAGGCGGGCGCGGGCGCCCTGGGCCTGGCAGGTGGCGACCAGTTCCTCGACCGCGCCGCTCTCACCCGAGACGGTCGTGGAGTTCGGTCCGTTGACCGCGGCGATCCCGATCCGGGACTCGTGTCCCTTCAGCAGGTCCTTGACGTGCTGGGCGGGCAGCAGGATCCCGGCCATGCTGCCCTGCCCGGTGACCGTGGCCAGCAGCCGGGACCGCAGGGCGACGATCTTCGCCGCGTCCTGCAGGGTCAGGGCGCCCGCGACGTAGGCGGCGGCGATCTCGCCCTGGGAGTGGCCGATCACCGCATCCGGGGTCACCCCCAGCGAACGCCACACCCGTGCCAGGGACACCATCACCGCGAACAGCACCGGCTGGACGACGTCGATGTCCTCCAGGTCCGCCGCGCGCGGTCCTCCGCAGACGGTGTCGATCAGCGGCCAGGACACCCACGGCTGGAGTGCCTGCGCGCAGGCGCGCAGTTCCTCGGCGAAGACCGGGGAGGTCTCCCACAGTTCCCGGCCCATGGCGGCCCACTGCGCCCCCTGGCCGGGGAAGACGAACACGGTCTTGCCCACCGGTTTCGCCACTGCGGACACCGGGCCGGCGGGGCCGGGCTCCTCGCCCGCGGCGGCGGCGGCCAGGGCGGTGAGCAGGGCGTCCCGGTCGGCGCCGATCACCACCTGGCGGTGCTCGAACAGTGAGCGTGTCGTCACCAGCGCGCGTCCCACGTCGGCGGGTGTCAGGCTCTCGTCGGCGGCCACGAACTCCCGCAGCCGGGAGGCCTGTTCGCGCAGGGCCTGCTCCGAGCGCGCCGACAGCACCCACGGCACCGACCCGCCGGCCCGGGCCCCGGGGGCTGCGGGAGTCCCGGAAATCCCGGCGCCCTCACCGGCTCCGGAGGTCCCGGAGGTCCCGGCGGTCTCGGGGGTTTGGGGGGTTTGGGGGGTTTGGGGGGCCTGTTCCAGGATCAGGTGCGCGTTGGTGCCGCTGATCCCGAAGGACGACACGCCCGCCCGGCGGGGCCGGCCCTGCGCCGTGGTCCACGCGCGGGCCTCGGTGAGCAGCTCCACCGCTCCGGCCGACCAGTCGACGTGGGCCGAGGGGCGGTCCACGTGCAGGGTCCTGGGCAGCACGCCGTGCCGCATCGCCATGACCATCTTGATGATGCCGCCGACGCCGGCGGCGGCCTGGGTGTGGCCGATGTTCGACTTCAGCGATCCCAGCCACAGCGGGCTGCCGGGCTCGCGGTCCTGCCCGTAGGTGGCCAGCAGAGCCTCGGCCTCCATGGGGTCGCCCAGCCGGGTGCCGGTCCCGTGCGCCTCCACCGCGTCCACGTCGGTGACGCGGAGCCCGGCGTCGGCCAGGGCGGCGCGTACGACCCGCTGCTGCGCCAGGGGGTTGGGGGCGGTCAGTCCGTTGGAGGCGCCGTCCTGGTTGATCGCCGAGCCGCGGATGACGGCCCAGATCCTGCGGCCGTTGCGCTGTGCGTCGGAGAGCCGCTCCAGGACCAGCACGCCCGCGCCCTCGGAGAAGCCGGTGCCGTCGGCGGCGTCCGCGAACGCCTTGCACCGGCCGTCGGCCGACAGGCCCCGCTGCCGGGCGAGTTCCACGAACATCCCCGGCGTCGGCAGTGTCGACACGCCGCCGGCCAGTGCCAGCGTGCACTCCCCCGACCGCAGGGAGCGCACGGCCTGGTGGACGGCCACCAGCGAGGCCGAGCACGCGGTGTCGGTCGACACCGCCGGGCCCTCCAGGCCCAGCACGTACGCCACCCGGCCCGAGGCCACGCTGAGGTAGGTGCCGGTGAGGGAGAAGCCCTCCACCTCGCCGCCCGCGCCGCCGCCCATCCGCGGCCCGTAGTCGACGTTGTAGAGCCCGGTGAACACCCCGGTCGGGGAGCCCCGCAGGGCGGCCGGGTCGATCCCCGCCCGCTCCAGCGCCTCCCACGTGGTTTCCAGCATCAGCCGCTGCTGCGGGTCCATCGCCAGCGCCTCGCGCGGGCTGATGCCGAAGAACGGCGCGTCGAACTCCGCGAGGTCGGGCAGGAACCCGCCGGTGCGGGTGTACGTCTTTCCGTGCGCCTCGGGGTCCGGGTCGTACAGCGCCTCCACGTCCCACCCGCGGTCCAGCGGGAAGTCGCCCATCGCGTCCACCCCCTCGGACACGACGTGCCACAGCCCTTCGGGGGACGTCACCCCACCGGGGAAGCGACACCCCACACCCACGACGGCGATGGGCTCGCGCGCGGACTCCTCCAGCTCGCGCACCCGCTCGCGCAGTTCCTGCGCGTCACCGACGGCACGTCGCAAGTAGGAGCGGAGCTTGTCGACTTCCTCCACCGGGTCCTCCCTCAACTTCTGCTTGAAAAACGGCTGGGGCTACACGTATCCGCGGTCGATCAGGGCGTAGAGATCGTCGTCACTGCGGTCCTGCGGGCTCGGCTCCTCCACGGGTTGTGGGGTGTCGGGCACCTTCGGTTCGAGGAGGGAGAAGAGGCGCTGGGCGAGCCGGTGCGGAGTGGGGTAGGTGAACGCGACGGTGGCCGGCAGCCGGATCCCGGTCACCGCGTTGAGCCGGTTGCGCAGCTCCACCGCCATCGAGGAGTCGAAGCCCAGCGCCTTGAAGGTGTCGGCCGACCGCGTCTGGACGTCGGGCCCCGTCACCGCGGCGCCCCTGGCGCCCAGCAGCGCGGCCGTCTCGGTACTCACGAGCGTGAGGACCGCCGACGGCGAGTCCAGGTCCGCCGCCGCGCCGCTCACGTCCGCCTGCGCGCCGGGAGCGGTGGTGGCGGGTGCTGTCAGCCAGTACCGCTGCCGCTGGAAGGGGTAGGTCGGCAGGCCGACGCGGCGCGGCCGGCCGGCGGCGAACACCGGCCCGAAGTCCACCGGCACCCCGCGCACGTACAGCTCGGCCAGCGATGCCAGGACCTTGCCGAGGCTCCCGTCGTGCCTGCTCAAGGTGCCCACCACCGGGGGCGGTCCGGTCAGCGTGTCGGCGGTCTCCGCCATCGCCACCTGGAGCACCGGGTGCGGGCTGACCTCGACGAACACGCCGCCGCGGGTACGCATCAGGTTCTCCACGACCTCGCCGAAACGTACCGTGGAGCGCAGGTTGTCGTACCAGTACGAGGCGTCCAGGGCGCGGGTGTCGAGCAGTCCTGCGGTGACCGTGGAGTGGAACTCCACCGCTGTCTCCCCGGGTGTGACACCCGCGGCGGCCTCCAGCACCCGGTCGCGGATGCGTTCGACCTGGTGGGAGTGGGAGGCGTACTCGATCCTGACGCGGCGTACCCGCACCCCGTCCCCGTCCGCCATCGCGGCGAACTCCTCCAGTGCCGTCAGGTCCCCGGAGATCACCACGGAGGCCGGCCCGTTGACCGCGGCCACGGACAGCCGCCCGGACCACGGGCCGAGCCGCTCCTCGACCCAGGCCAACGGCGCGGCCACCGCGTTCATCCCGCCCTGGCCGGCCAGCGCGGTCAGGGCCCGGCTGCGCAGGGCGACGATGCGGGCCGCGTCCTCGAGGCCGAGCGCGCCGGACACGCACGCCGCGGCGATCTCGCCCTGCGAGTGCCCCACCACCGCGTCGGGGACCACGCCCAGCGACCGCCACAGGCGGGCCAGGGACACCATCATCGCGAACAGCGCGGGCTGGACCACGGCGTCCCCGCGTTCCAGCGGCGGCGCCGACGGCGCGCCGGTCACCAGGTCCACCAGCGACCAGTCCAGCCACGGCGCCAGGGCGCGCGCGCACTCGTCGATCGCCTGCGCGAAGACCTCGGACTGCTGGTACAGCTGCCGTCCCATGCCCAGCCACTGCGATCCCTGGCCGGGGAAGACGAAGACGAGCGGGCCCGCCGGCCCGGTGGCCGTCCCGCGTACCGCGCGTGCCGTGCTGTCGCCGGCGGCCAGCAGGCCGAGGCCGGCCAGCGCCTCCTGACGGCCGGCTGCCAGGACCACTGCACGGTGCGCGAACGAGGTGCGGGTGCGGACCAGGGAATGCCCCACGTCGGCCGCCGTCAGCGAGGCGTCGGCGCTCACCAGGTCCCGCAGCCGGGCCGCCTGTTCGCGCAGGGCCTGCTCCGTACGCGCCGACAGCACCCACGGCACCGGCGCGCAGGTGTCCTGGGCGCCCAGGTCCTCGTCGGACGCCGGGAGTTCGGGGTGGGCCCGGGGGGCCTGTTCGAGGAGCACGTGGGCGTTGGTGCCGCCCATCCCGATCGATGACACGCCGGCGCGCCGGGGCCGGTCCGGTGTGCCCGGCCAGGGGCGGGCGGCCGACAGCACTTCGAAGTCCTGCTCGAAGCCGGGGATGGCGGGGTTCGCCGAGCGGAAGTCGGGATGGGCGACCAGCAGGCCGCGGTCCACGCACAGCGCCGCCTTCACGAAGCCGACGATTCCCGCGGCGGGCTCCAGGTGTCCGACGTTCGCCTTCACCGCACCGAGCACCAGGGGGCGGCCGCGGCCGCTCTCCCGGAACACCTCGCGCAGTCCGGACGCCTCGGCGGGATCGCCGAGGCGGGTGCCGGTGCCGTGCGCCTCGACGTAGTCGACGCTGTCGAACTCGACGTCCGCGCGCTGCAGAGCGGACCGTACGGCTGCCGCCTGCCCGGCGGGGCTCGGGTCCGGCATGCGGGAGGTGGCGCCGGCGCTGTTGACGCCCCAGCCGCGCACCACGGCGTAGATGTGGTCGCCGTCGGCGACGGCCTCGTCGAGGCGCTTCAGCACGACGAACGCGCCGCCCTCGCCGCGGACGAAGCCGTTGGCCCGCGCGTCGAAGGGGAAGCAGTTGCCGTCGGGTGACAGGGCGCCCAGGTTGGCCAGGCCGGCGCCCGCTTCGGGGTCGGTGATCAGGTGCACGCCGCCCGCGATCGCCATGTCGACCGCGCCGGCGCGTATCCGCTCGCACGTCAGCGCCAGCGACACGAGGGAGGAGGACTGGCCCGAGTCCGCGCACAGGCTCATGCCGCGCACGTCGAACAGGTTCGAGATCCGGTTGGCGATCAGCGCTCCGCTGGAGCCGAGCGCGGCGTAGTGGTCGTCCCGGTCGCTGCCCGACAGTTTGCGCAGCAGGTCGTAGCCGGAGGGCGCGGCGCCGACCACGACGTCGATCTCGCGGCCCGCGAGGACGCTCGCCGGGATGCGGGCGTCCTCGACGGCCTCCCAGGCCAGTTCCAGACCCAGCCGCTGCACGGGGTCCATGGCGGTGGCCTCCGCCGGCGGCGTGTGGAAGAAGTCGGCGTCGAACCCGTCGACGGAGTCGAAGAACGAGCCCGCGTTCAGGGTGTCGGCGTCGGGGTGCTGGGTGTGGCGGGAGTGCGCGTCGGCGGCCCGCTGCTCGGGGAACGTCTTGACGGTGGACTTCCCCTGGAGCAGCAGGCGCCAGAACTCGGCCGGGCCGTGCACACCGGGAAAGCGGCACGACATCCCGATGACGGCAATACCGGTGGCTGCGCCACTCATACGTATTCCTTCCGGTTCCCTCGGTGTACGGCCCTGGCCGGGCCGGCCGCGCTCACAGCCAACGGGTCAGCAGTTTCCGCAGCTCGTCCGGTGCGTCCATGAAGTCGTAGTGGCCGCCGTCGACCACGCGGAACTCGACCGAGTCCGCGTACCGGCGCCACCCCTGCAGGGTGCCCAGGCTCACGTCCGCGTCGTCCCGCCAGTGCACGACGACGACGGGGCAGGGCACCGGGACGGGCTCCTGGCGCCGGTAGGCGCCCGCGGCGGCGTGGTCGCGCAGCAGCACCATGAGGCCGAGTGCGACCATGTCCGGCCGCGGTTCGATGCCCCGGCCGCGGATGAACGACTCGACCTCGGCGCGCAGTTCGGCCTCCGACATGGCGAGCATCGGGTCGCCGGCCGCGTCGTGCGGGGCCGGCTGGCCCGACACGAACAGGCAGTCGGGGGTGGGCAGGCCGAGTTCGGCGAGCCTGAGCACGCTCTCGTAGGCGGGCAGGGCGCCGGCGCAGTGCGCGAAGAACGCGAACGGCCGGTCGAGCAGCGGCGCCAGGTGGTCCACCAGGTCGGCGGCGAGGTGCTCGTAGGTGCCGTAGTGGGGGTGGCCGAGCCGGTTCTCGCGGCCGGGGAACTGCACCGGGCAGACCTCGATGTCGTCGAGTGCGGCCGGCCAGGCGCTGAAGGCCGACGCCCCGGATCCGGAGAAGGGGAAGCAGAAGATCCGGGCCAGGTGATCGGCGGACGGCGGCCTGACGAGATACGGCGACAGGGTGGGGGCGGAGCCGGTTGTCATGGCGTCTGTCGTTTCTGCGCGGTGATGGGGAGGTGGGTCATCCCGGCGATGAAGTACGACCGCAGGTGCTGCGGTTCGCCGGCGAGTTCGATGGAGTCGAACCGCTCGAGGAGTTCCTCGAAGAAGATGCGCAGCGTCAGCCGGGCCAGTGGGGCGCCGATGCAGAAGTGCGGCCCGAACCCGAACGCGACGTGCCGTTTGGCGTTGCTGCGGGTGATGTCGAACTGGTGCGGGTCGGGGAACTGGGCGGCGTCCCGGTTGGCCGATCCGATCCACGCGACGACCGCCCCGCGGGCGGGGATCGTGCCCCCGCCGATGTGGATGTCGTCGACGGCGTACCGCATGAAGTTGCACGCGCCCGACGTCCAGCGCAGCCCTTCCTCGACCAGGTTCGGGATGAGCGAGGGGTCGGCCTGCGCCTTGTCGAACTGCTCGGGCCGCTCGATGAGCGCCTGCACCGTGCCCGAGACGGTGTGCGGGGTGGTCACGTTGGCGCCCAGGAGGATGCTGTAGCCGTCGAGGGCGATCTCCTCGTCGCTCAGCGGTGCGCCGCCGGGGCGCACGCTCATGAGGTGGCTGAGCAGGCTCTCGTCCTCCTGGCCCGTGGCCCGCCGCTCCTTGACCCAGTCCTTGACGTAGGTGACGAGCTCGTGGTGGGAGATGGCCAGCGTGGCGGCTTCGCTGCCCTGCTGGAAGTGCGGGTCCGAGGGGGCGGTCACCATCGCGGTCAGCTGGACGAGCTCCGCCCAGTCCTTCTCCGGGATCCCCAGGAGCGGGCCGGTGACGATCGCCGGCAGGAGCAGCGCCTGTTCGGCCAGGTCGAAGACGTCGCCGTCGAGGGCCGGCTCGAGGAAGCGCACGACCGAGCGGCGGATCGAGTCCTCCCACGACCTGACCGCCCGGGCGGTGAGCTTGGAGCCGAGCGGCCTGCGGACCTCGGTGTGCCGGGGCGGGTCGGTGGAGGTCAGCAGCACGCCGGCCGCGACGTCGTCCTGCCCGAGATGGGTGGGCACGGTGCCGCGTTCCGAGGTGAACTCCCGGTGGTCGCCGAGCACCCGGCAGACGTCCTCGTGACGGGTCACCGACCAGAACTCGCGCCCGTCGGCCAGGACCTGGTGGTGCAGCGGCGCCCTCTCGCGCATCACGTCCCAGATGGGGTGCGGATCGCCCGAGCTGTACAGGTCCAGGTCGAACAGGTCGACGGCGTCGAGGTCGATGTCGCGTGCGGGGCCCGGCGTCAGCCTCACGCCGCCGCCCTCCCCTGTTCGATCAGCTCGGTGACCCGGGCGGGGGTCTGCGCCAGGTAGAAGTCGCGCACGGACAGCTGGACGCCGTAGTCCTGCGCCACCCGGTCGATGATTTTGATTCCGGTCAGCGAGTTCCCGCCGAGCGCGAAGAAGTCGTCGTCCGGCCCGACTTCACGGTCGCCGAGGTATTCCCCCCACAGCGCCGAGATCTCCTGTACGAGCGGTGCGGGCGCACCCGGGGGCGCGGCCTGTCGTTGTGATGTCTCGTCCTGTCCACCTCGCTGGTGGATCACCTGCGGCGACGATTCCATTGCCAGCCTTTCCCTTGCTCTGTCGAACGGGAATGCCCGCCCACGCCATTGCCGGTCGGTCCCGGCCCCGGGCCGTCACCGCCCGCACGGCCACCGGGGTTCTTTCCGCTGTCGCGTCGATGGGAATCCTTGAAATGGCTGACGCGCACCCCTTTTGTGCGGGGCGGTGTCTGCCGTGCGGCGGCCGGCTCGTGTCGCGGTGCTCCCGGTCCCGGGGTGAAAGCCGTCTCGGAAAGGAACACCCGGTGGAATTTGATCACGTATTTCGATACGTCACCGGAAGGCCATCGCGACGCCAACGTAGATGGCTGGGGAAACCCATGCAAGCAATGACGGCGCGGACGTCCTGCCGGGCGCCGGTTGTCCCGCCGACAGGACAGTCACGAGCCGGTGCGGCGCTGTCCGGGCAGGGGTGACGGGCGGTGCGCGGCGGCCGGAGCGGGGGCCGCGGGGCGGTTCGGGGCGGTGCGGGACGGCTTCGCCGGCACCGGCGGACACCTCCCGGCCGAGCACGGACCGGAAATACGCAAGGCGGGTGGAGGGTTTCCGGCCGCACGAGCGCGCGAGCCCTCATGTCATTGCCATGGTCTCGCCCGGAGAAATATGGTGACGGCCGGGAGGAACCCCCAGTAGTTTCCGGGTTCATCAAACAATCGCGTGTGGAGGGGATTTCCTTGCTGAAGTCGCAACGGCTTGCGGTGCTACCCATCGACTCGTACGACCTGGATTCCGAACTGTCCGTCGTGGACGGCCACGAGTACGGGGGCGAATACGACACCTTCACCTTCGGGTCCTGGTCGTCCCATGTGCTGGCCAACGGCACCGGCGCCGATTCCGACACCGCGTTCCGCCCGCACGAGGGCAGCCTGTCCCTCACCGAGCTGGGAAAGCAGCTGCCGGGCATCATGTCCATGGTGAGTTCGCATTTCCCCCTGGACCGGTTGCAGTGGGTGCGCATCTTCAGTCTGCGGGACGGGATCATCGCCCCGCACGTGGACTTCCTCGAATGGGCCAAGCCGGGTACGCGGGTGCAGATCCCGTTGCGCACCAGCGAGGAATCCCTCCATTCCGAGAACGACACCGTCTACCACATCCGCCGCGGTGAGGTGTGGAAGATCCACTCCACCGACCCCCACTCCGCGCGCAGCACCTCCACGGCCGCCCGGCTCTCGGTCTGTCTCGACTTCGCGGACGCCGAGGAGCCCATCGAGATCCGCGGTGCCGTCCCCGCGACCGAGCCGGTCCGCATCATCGAGCGGCCCGAGCCGACCGAAGCCGAGATCGAGGAACTCCTCGGCTCCGGGCGGAACCTGACCCCGCAGACCATGCGGGCGGGTTTCCGCCGGTTCGCCGAGCTCCACTTCGAGCGGCAGGCGCACGCCACCGCGGCGTTCGACTGGTACGTGGAGGCCGCCCGGCGTACCGGGGACGAGGACATGGTTGCGAAGGCCGAGGCCTTCCGCACGTACTGCGTCGAGAAGCGCGGTGACGGCGAGGCGTTCGTCTGGTGAAAGGCCTCGGCCGGCGGCCGGGCCGGAGGCCCGGACAGGGCCCTGTGTTCCGGGCGGGTGCGGCGGCAGTCCTGCAGCCTCTCTTGCCCGGCGGGCCGGTCGGGTGTTCCGGCAGCCGGGGTCGCGGGGCCGCTCTCGCCCCCGGGGTCGAAAGGGCCCGCCCGTGGTCCGCCGGGAGGTCCGGAGCGCCGGCCCGCCCGGTGCGGACAGCGCGCGCGGCCGGCGCCCGCCACTGCCCGCCGCCGCCCCGCAGGCACTCGCCACGGGCCGTGCCCGCGAAGCCCCGAGCCGCGGCTTCGCCCGCCCCTCCCCCACGCCCCCGCACGACGGCCCGCCCAGCACCCCTCCCCCGCACGACAGCCCCCGCCCGGTGACAACACCCGGGCGGGGGCTCGCAGTTGTGCCCGGGCCGGGTCTTCCCGGTGGCCGGGGGTGTGCGGTTGTGTCCGGGCCTGGCACCGCTTCGTAGACGGGCGGCCGGTTCTGGTGAGCGGACACGCGGCTGCGCCGGCAACCGCACCGAGCGCCGTGTGCGCCGGGGGGGGGCCGGCAAAGCCGCGAACGCCGGCCAGGGGCCCGCCGCGGGCAGGCGGCGGGCCTTGGCCGGGGCGGTCGCGGTCAGCCCTTGGTGGTGCCTTCGCGCAGCCGCTCGATCATGTGCCGAGTCGTCTCGATGGGGCTCTCGTCGGGAAGCTGTCGCGAGCTCGGCGGCAGCGCCGCGTTGAGCGTGGCGATCTTGTCGCTCCAGCCGTCCTGCCCGGCGAAGGGGATCGTCTCGCCCTCCTGGACGTCGGGGAAGGGGCGGTAGCTGTTGAGGCCGGTGGTGTCGGTGCCGCGGACGAGCAGCGGGTCGAGGTAGATGCCGTTGCTGTGGATCCGGGTGGCCGTCGAGATGTAGCCCATGTCGAGGCCGCAGCGCCGCTTGGCGGAGGTGTTCGCCTCCGAGTAGTGCAGCAGGTGGGGGTGGTGGATCGAGACGTCGCCCGGCTGGAGTTCGATGTCCACGACCCCGCGCTTTTCCACCCACTCCTGGACCAGGTCCTCGTCGGAGGCGGAGAAGAGCATGTTGTCCGTGTCCGTGCGGGACGAGGGCTTGTGCAGCGGCAGTTCGTGACTGCCGGGGATCATCCGCAGGCAGCCGTTCTCCGTGGTGCTCTCGTCGACGGCCAGCCACACCGTCAGCGCCTCCATGGGACTGAGCGTCCAGTACGCGCCGTCCTGGTGCCAGAGCACGGGCTGCCCGTCGTAGGGGGGCTTGCAGATGTAGTGGGCGGTGAAGCATGCCAGGTCCGGGCCGAGGAAGAACTCCGCTATGTCCACCAGCCGGGGGTCGGAGACCAGACGTGCCCAGAAGGCGTCGTTGCGGATCAGCGGGTGGTGGAAGTGCTCGGGCCGCAGATCCGGATACTTGCGGGTGAGCCAGTCAACGTGGGCGTGGACCTCCTCCAGGAGGTCCTGTGGCACGACGTTGCGGATGATGGAGAAGCCCTGCTCGGCGTATTCCGCCGCAGCCTTCTCCAGAACGCCCTCGCTGAGTGTGGTCATGTGTCAACTCCTTGTCAGGTGTCGGGTACCGCTTGCCGCGCGGAGCGAGGTCGTGGCGCCGCCACGGCGTACCGTCCGCCGGCTCCTGGAGTTCAGCCGCGGACAGGGTGGGGTGGAGGTGGTCGGGACAAGGTGCCGGCGCGGCACCGTCCTGATACGCGCATGCTGGTGGCCGGGCACGGAGCCCATGAGCCGGTCTCGTGCCCGGCGGACGTGGTGTGCGGTGGCTCGTGTGCGCCCTGTGGACCGGCGCTCGCGTCCCGCGGTGGTGCGCCTGGCCGGATCACGCCGGCCGGTCGCCGCAGCCGGCTCGGGGGCTTCTCGCCGTTTTCCGGCGGTCCCGTGTCCCGTCCGCCGACAGTCCCATACTCTGTCCGCCGGGCATGAGGGTGTCAACGTCCCGAAGGGCTTCGGGCTCTTCGCCGGGGTGTCCGCTTCCTTTTGGCGCTTTCCGGCCTGAACGCGGCGCCCCGTGCGGCCCGTTCACCCTTTCGGATGTCCTGGCGACGGGACAGCCGCCCGGTGCAGGCGGGCCGGTCCGTCGCACCGGTTTCCCAACTCCCGCGAGCGGCTGCGCTCTTCACGCTGCGGGGACAAGGCCATATATTATTGAGGGCCCCGACTAGGCAGCAGTCAAGCGCCAGTTCCGGGCACTGTTCGACGCGGCCATCAATGCCGTCTGACTCCGATCTGCTTCTGCACGGGCCGTGGCATCACGGTATCCCGTACAGAGCACTGCCCTACATGGCCGAATTCAGTTCAGAATTGAGCTGTCCGGCGGATGAGGATGACGTGACTATGTCCATGCACCCTGGGCCGAATCGGCTGAGCATCTCCGACTTGCACGAGTCAGTCGACGACCCCGCACTCACTTCCATGACGCTGCTCAACGAGCTCGCGGGAAGGTATCCGGAAGCAGTCTCGTTCTCCGCGGGCCGCCCGTTCGAAGGCTTTTACGACGTCGAGAACCTATCACGTCACCTCGCGACGTTCAGGAATTACCTCGAGGACGAGATATGCCTTCCCGCGGAGCAGGTGCGGCGCACGTTCTTCCAGTACGGCCGCACGAAAGGGTTCATCCACGGGCTGATAGCACGCCAGCTGGAGGCCGACGAGGGTCTGACGGTGAACCCGGAGAGCATCGTGGTGACCACCGGCTGCCAGGAGGCGATGGTGCTCGTGCTGCGGGCCCTGGTCCGCGACACCCGCGACGTCATCCTGGCCGCGACGCCCAACTACGTCGGCTTCATCGGCGCGGCCCGGGTGGCCGGCGCGCCCCTGCGTCCGGTCCGGGAGGGCGAGGGCGGCATCGATCTGGAGGACCTGGAGCGGCAGATCGGGGCGGCGAGGCGTGAGGGGCTTCGCCCGCGTGCCTGTTACGTCGTCCCGGACTTCGCCAATCCCAGTGGTGCGAGCATGTCGCTGGCGGACCGGCGGGCGCTGCTGGAGCTGGCGCGGCGGGAGGGAATTCTCGTCATCGAGGACAATCCCTACTCCCTTTTCTCTTCCGGGAATTCACCGCTGCCGATGCTCAAGTCCCTGGACGAGCACCATCAGGTGATTCATCTCGGGTCGTTCGCGAAGTCCGCGTTCGCCGGGGCCCGCGTGGGGTACATCATCGCGGACCAGCCCGTGACGTCGTCCGGTGTCTGTGCCGCGGACCCGGTGCTTCTCGCGGACCACCTCGCGAAGCTGAAGAGCATGGTGACGCTGAACACGTCGACCGTCGCCCAGGCGGTCATCGGCGGATATCTCCTCGAGAACGGGTGCAGTCTCAAGCGTGCCACCGCTCGTGAGGCGGAGGTCTACCGCCGGAATCTGGCGGCCGTGCTGGAGGGAATGGAGTCGGTCTTCGGGCCGCGGCACGAAATGGCGCAGGACGTCACGTGGAACACGCCGCAGGGCGGAATGTTCGTCGTCGTCACGCTGCCTTTCCTGGCGGACGACGACATGCTTGAGTACTCGGCCTCCAAGTTCGGTGTCCTGTGGACCCCCATGCATCACTTCTACGGGGGCACCGGCGGGTTCCACCAGGCCCGGCTCTCCTTCAGCGTGCTCACTCCCGAACAGATCACCCTGGGCGTCGAGCGGCTGGGCGAGCTCGTTGAGGACCAGCGCGGCAAGCGGCTCGTCGGCGTCGCTGCCGCCGCGGGCGGCCGCGGCCAGGTGCTGGCTCCCCAGATCGGGTGAGGCGGTACCGGCCCGCACACCTGTGAGGCGGCCCCCGAACGCGGCGCGTTCGGGGGCCGCTTCACGGGTCGGGCCGCGCGCATGACGCCGCCCCGGCGACACGTGGTCACCGGGGCGGCTGCGGGGATCGGCCGGCCGGAGCCGGCCCCGCTCACGCTCGCTTCTTGAACGTGGAGAGCGCCCACACGTATCCGACGACGGCGAAGGCGAGGCACCAGGCGACGGCCGCCATCGCGTCGCCGCTGGAGGGGTTGCCCGCCAGCAGCCCGCGCAGCGTCTCGATGATCGGGGTGAAGGGCTGGTACTCGGCGAACTGCTTCACGCCGGCGCCCATCGTGTCCGCGGGCACGAACGCGCTGCTCAGGAAGGGCAGCATGATCAGCGGCACGGTGGCAAGGCCCGCGGACTCCGTGGTCTTGGCGGCCAGGCCCATGGCGACGGTGAGCCAGCTGGCCCCGACGGCGAGCAGGACGAAGAGGGCCAGCACACCGAGCCAGTCCAGGGCGCTCGCGGCCGGGTCGAAGCCCATCGCGAAGGCCACGGCGACGATGGCCGCGCAGGCCACCAGGCAGCGCACGGTGGTGACGACGACGTGTCCGGTCAGCATGGCTCCGCGGGAGACGTCCATGGTCTTGAACCGGTTGATGATGCCCTTGGTCATGTCGTCGTTGACGGCCGTCGCGGTGGCGCCCAGGCCGTAGCTGACGGCCATCACGAGCAGGCCCGGCGTGGCGTAGTCGATGTAGTTCTCACCGACGCTGAAGGCGCCGCCGAACACCTTGACGAACATCAGCATGATGACGATCGGGAACAGGACCGCGTTGAAGACCGTGGTCGGGTTCCGCAGGGTGTGCTTGACGTTGCGGCGCAGCATGATGGCCGAGTCGGCAAACGCGGTCGAGGCGGTACTCATCGGACGATCGCCTCCTTGTCCTTGGTCGTGTGCTCGGTCAGGGCGAGGAAGACGTCGTCGAGGTCTGGTGTGTGCACGGAGAATTCCTGGGCGTTGAGGGCGTGTTCGTCGAGCCGGTCCAGCAGGGCCCGCAGCGACCTCGACTCGCCGTCGCTGGGTACCCGCAGGGTCAGCTCCTCGTCGTTGCGCGTGGAGTCGGGGAAGACCCGTGCCGCCCCGTCGAGGTCGAAGGCGTGGGCGAAGCGGAGTTTGACGTGGGTGCCGGGGATCTGGCGCTTGAGCTCCTCGGCGGTGCCCTGGGCGACCAGGTGGCCCTGGTTGAGCACGGCGATCCGGTCGGCGAGCTGGTCGGCTTCCTCGAGGTACTGGGTGGTGAGGAAGATGGTGGTGCCTTCGGCGACGAGCTCGCGGACGATCGCCCACATCGTGCGCCGGCTGCGCGGGTCGAGGCCCGTCGTCGGCTCGTCCAGGAAGATGATCTGCGGGCTGCCGACCAGCGTCATCGCCAGGTCCAGCTTGCGGCGCATGCCGCCGGAGTAGGCCGACGCCATCTTGTCCGCCGACTCGCCCAGATCGAAGCGCTCCAGCAGCCGTGTGACCACCTGGTCCCCGGAGCGCACGCGCTTCAGGTCCGCCATCAGCTGCAGGTTCTCCCGGCCCGAGAGCAGGTCGTCCACCGCGGCGAACTGGCCGGTCACGCCGATGGCCGCGCGCACCTCCTTGGTCGCGCTCGCCACGTCGTGCCCGGCGACGTGCACCGTGCCGGCGTCGGCCGTCAGCAGTGTCGTCAGGACGTTCACCGTGGTCGTCTTGCCGGCCCCGTTCGGGCCGAGCAGGGAGAAGACCGATCCCGCGGCGACTTCGAGGTCGATGCCGTCGAGCACGACCTTGTCGCCGTATGCCTTGCGTAGCCCGGAAACTGCAATCGCGGAACTCTTCATGTCCCCACTGTCCCCGGCGGTCCTGACACGGACCTGCCATGACCGTGACGCGGCGCTCGAGTTCCCCTCGACGACGCGCGGACGCGTTCGGCCCGCGCACGCAGCGCAAGGGCGCCCGCCGGGGCGGGCGCCCTTGCTCCGCCGGGCCGTTTCGGCCCGGCGCACGCACGCGTCAGCCGCGGGCGGACTGCGCCTCGATGACGTCCAGCACCTCACGGCCGAGGTCGACCAGGTACATGTGGTCGCCCGGGAACTCCACATAGCTGAAGCCGGCGGTGGTCGCCGCCTGCCACTGCTGCGCCTCCTTTGCAGTGACCAGGCCGTCGCTGTCGCCGCGCAGCGAGCAGATCGGCACCTGAAGCGGGACGTCGGTGCTCGGGACGTAGTCCTCGTGCATCTCGCAGTCGGCCTGCAGGACGGGCAGGATCAGCTCGCGCATCTCCGGGTGGTCGAGGGCTTCGTGCCGGAAGCCCGCGAACTCCTCGACCCTGGCGAGGAACTCCTCGTCCGGGAGTCCCGCGGCCCGCCGCTCGCGCTGGGTCCACGGCCCCGGCGAACCGCTCACGACCAGCCGCTCGACGTGCACGCCGCGCGCGCTCAGCAGGTGCGCCAGTTCGTAGGCGAGCACCGCGCCCAGGCTGTGCCCGAACAGCACGGTCCGTGCTCCGGCGCCCAGGTCCGCGACGATGTCGTCGACCTCGTTCTTCGCCGCCTCGACGACATTGCGGTACGGCGTCTGAAGGAGCCGGCGTTCGCGGCCGGGCAGTTCGACCGAGGTCACGCGCCAGCGGCCGGCGGCCAGCTGTCGCCACGGGTGGAAGAACGAAGGTCCTGCTCCGGCGAAGGGCACGCACAGCAGTGTGGTGCCCTCGCCGTGTTCCGCAAACGTGCCGGGTTCTGTCACCCCGACCAACCCCAATCATCCATGCGACGGTTCGCGAATCGGTTACGGACGTCTTTCACGAGGCCAGCTTGCGGGCGATGACCTTCATGATCTGGCCGGCCGGCTTGGGCATGTGCAGGTCGTGGTGCGTGGCCTCCACGTCGTACTCCTCGTAGGAGCCGAGGACATAGGGCCGCCATTCGGGCCCGTACGAGGAGAGCCCGTCGACCTTGTCCAGCGTCGCGTTGAAGTACAGCACGTCGCCGCCGTAGACCGGTGAGACGAAGTCGCCCATCTTCTGCAGGTTGTTGGCGCCGACCTTGGACATGGTGTCCAGGAAGTTGTCCATGTTGCCGGTGTTCATGAACTGGCCGAAGACTTCCTCGATGTCGGCCCGGTAGAGGTCCTGGCCCCGGTCGGACACCTGCTGGAACCCGTTGTCGGCGGCGCCGGTCGCGGGCTGGGTGTCCAGGACGGCCACGAGGTCGACCTGGTGGCCGAGCCGGTCCAGTGCCACCGCGAGGGCGTGGGCGATCGGCCCGCCGTAGGACCAGCCGACCAGGTTGTAGGGCCCTTCCGGCTGGATCTTGAGGATCTGGGCGAGGTAGTCGTCGACCATCTCCTGCACCGAGTCCGCCATCGGGTCGATGCCGTTGGAGCCGCGGGACTGCAGGGCGTAGGACGGGCGGTCGGGCACGTGCGGCGCGAAGGTGAAGAACGCCCAGCCGAGGCCGCCGCCTCCGTGGACGAACCACACCGGCGGCTTGCCCGTGCCGGGGTCGCGGTTCAGCGGCAGCACCACCCCGAAGGAGTCGGCGTGGTCGCCGGGGATGCTGCCGATGAGCAGCAGCGCGGCCAGCTCGGCGACCGTGGGGTACTGGATGATGGTCCGCAGGGGCATGTCGGCGCCGAACTGCTTGCGGATGCGGGCGCTGAGGCGGGTGGCCAGCAGGGAGTGCCCGCCCAGGGCGAAGAAGTCGTCGTTGATGCCGACCCGCTCCAGGCCGAGCAGGTCGCTGAAGAAGGAGCACAGCTTCTCTTCGTGGGAGTTGCGGGGTTCTCCGCTGCTCACGGTGGTGGTGTGCTCGGCCGGCAGCGCTGACCGGTCGATCTTGCCGGCCGGGTTCAGCGGAAGCTCCGACAGCGGCACCACCGCGGCCGGGACCATGTAGTCGGGAAGACGCCCGCGCAGGTACTCGGGCAGTTCGGCCACCAGCGGGCCGATCGCCTTGGCCAGGGCGGGGGCGTTCGCCCGGATCCGTCCGGCGACGGGGCTGGGCACGAAGGCGCCGCAGACGGTGCGCCGCTCGGGCACAAGGACGGCGTCGAAGCTGTGGACCGTCTCGCCCGACCAGGTCAGGACCGCCTCCAGGCCCTGGCGCCGCGCCCATGCGGCGACGTCCTCGGGGGCGACGGGCCTGCCGGAGGGGGCGTCCGTCTTCAGCACGCCGGCGAACAGCGCCGCGGCGCTCTCCTGCGCCAGCCGTGCGTTGGGTATCCCGCTCACCCGCACGGGGCCGCCCGCGTGTGTCACCCGCCCGTTCAGGGCGGCCAGGTCGGACACCTCCTCACCCCACGCCAGCGACGGCACGCCGGTCAGGTCGAGGAGGCCGGCCGGCTCCTTGTGCAGGACGACCTCGTAGCGGTGGCGGGTCAGCGCGTTGTGCGCCTGCCCGGCCTTGAGCCGGATGTCGGCCCCGGCCCGGTGTTCCGCCGCCCACTGGGCGAACCACTCCGGGGCGACCACCAGTTCCCGCTCGGCGAGCAGCGCCTGCTCCACCGCCGCCCGGATCTCCTCGTGGGAGGCGTAGGGCTGGGCCGCCTGGGCCTGCGCGGTCGCCAGGATCCGCAGGGTCGCGGCGTTGCGGACGTCGCCGAGGATCAGCCGGCCGCCGGGGGCGAGAAGGTCCAGGGCCTGCCGCAGTACCTGGTCCAGGTACTCCACGCTGGGGAAGTACTGCACCACCGAGTTGAGTACGACGGTGTCGAAGGCGCCCTGCGGCAGTCCTGACAGGTCGTGGGCGGCCTGGGTGCTGAGCCGGACCCGGTCCCCGTGTCCGGCCTGCTCGGCCTGGTCCCGGAGCCGGTCCACGGCGGTGGCGGACAGGTCGGTGCCCCAGTACTCCTCGACCTGGTCGACGACCTTGGCCAGGAGCAGGCCGGAGCCCGTGCCGATCTCCAGCACGCGGCGCGGCGCGAACCGCAGGACCTGTGCCGCTGCCGCGTCCTGCCACTGCCGCAGCTGGTCCAGGGGGACCGGTTCGCCGTCGTACACGGACGTCCACTGCTGGAAGTCCTCGCCCCATGCCTCGTCGGCGGCCTCGGCGTAGCTGTCGTCGTGGACGTGGCGCCATTCCTCGATCTGGGCGGTGACGTCGGCCACGGCGGCGTCGGGGTCGGGCTCGACGTAGGCCACCAGGCGCTGGTCGCCCTTCTGGTCCTCGCGGACCACGACGGCGGCCTGGGACACCGAGGGGTGGCCGGTCAGCGCGTGCTCGATCTCGCCGAGTTCGATGCGGAACCCGCGGACCTTGACCTGGGAGTCGGTGCGGCCGATGTACTCGACCTGGCCGTCCTTGTTCCAGCGCACCAGGTCCCCGGTGCGGTACATGCGCGCGCCCGCCGGGCCGAAGGGGCAGGCCACGAACCGCTGCGACGTCAGCCCCGTCTGCCCCAGGTAGCCGCGGGCCAGGCAGGCGCCGGCCAGGTACAGCTCGCCGGCGACGCCGGGGGCGACCGGGCGCAGGGCCGCGTCCAGGACGTAGACCTGGTTGTTCCAGATCGGCGCGCCGATCGGTACCCGGTCCGCGCCGGGGATGTGCTGCCATCCGGTGACCTCGACGGTCGCCTCGGTGGGCCCGTACAGGTTGTTGGCGGAGCAGCCGGGCAGCAGGTCGGTGAACCGGTTGGCCAGTGCGGCGGGGAACGCCTCGGCCGCCACCTCGATCCAGCGCAGGCTGGTGCAGCCGGCGGCGGCGGGCTCGGTGACGAACGCGGACAGCAGCGAGGGCACGAAGAACGCGCCGGTCACCTGCTCGCGCTGGATCAGCTCGGCCAGGTATGCCGGGTCCCGGCGCCCTTCCGCGCTGGCCACCACGACGCTGGCACCCATCTGCAGGTTGGAGAACATCTCCGGCACCGAGGCGTCGAAGCTGGCGGACGTGCTCACCAGCATCCGGTCCTCGAGCGTGACGTCGAAGTGCTCCAGCCCCCACAGGATCCGGTTCATGATCGACCGGTGCGCCACCGGCACGCCCTTGGGGCCGCCGGTGGAGCCGGAGGTGAAGATGACGTAGGCGGCGTTGTCCGGTGACAGGTCCCGCTCGGGGTCGCTCTGCGGGTAGCCGGACACGTCGGGGAGCACCTCGTCGAGGAGCAGCAGCGGTTTCGCCCCCGCCAGTACGTGCCGTACCCGGTCCTTGGGCAGTTCGGTGTCCAGCGGGACGTAGGCCGCGCCGGCCTTGACGACGGCGTACACGGCCACCAGCAGGTCCACCGAGCGGGGGATCTTGACCGCGACGAGCTGTTCGGGGCCTGCGCCCTGCTCGATCAGCCAGTGCGCCAGCCGGTTCGCCCGCCGGTTGAACTCCCCGTAGGTGAGCGTCTCGTTCTCGGCGATCACCGCGACCCGCTCCGGGTCCCGGGCCACCTGGGCCTCGAAGGCGTCCGGCAGGGTGCCGCCGGCCACCGGGTGCGCGGTGTCGTTGACGCGGCGCACCAGCCAGTCCCGCTCGTCCTGTCCCAGTACCTCGATCGTGCTGAGGGGGGCGTGCGGGGCGGCGGCCACCTGCTGGAGGACGCGGGTGAACCGGGCGGCGATCTCCTCGGCGGTGTCCCGGTCGAAGAGCTGGGTGGCGTACATGAGGTCGCCGCGCAGTGTTCCGGAGTCGGTCACGGCGAGGCTGAAGAACAGGTCGGCCAGCGAGGTCTGCGTGAGGTACTGCTCGAACTGCACGTTCAGGCCGGGCAGTTCGAAGTCGGCCTTCTCGAAGCTCTGCCAGGCGAACATCACCTGGAACAGCGGCTGGTACGAGGTGGAGCGGTCGGGGTTGATCAGTTCGACGAGGGTCTCGAACGGCACGTCCTGGTGCTCGTAGGCGGCCAGTGCCTTGTCCCGTACCTGCGGGAGCAGGTCGACGAAGGAGGGGTTGCCGGTGAGGTCGATGCGCAGGACCTGGGTGTTGACGAAGAGGCCGACCAGGTCGGCCAGTGCCTCGTCGGTGCGTCCGGCGATCGGGTTGCCGATCGTGACGTCCTGGCCGCCGCCCAGTTTGCTCAGCAGTACGCCCAGCGCGGCCTGCACGACCATCGACATGGTCATCCCGCGCTCGTCGGCGAGTTTCTGCAGGCCGGCCGCCACCTCGGCGTCGACCTCGATGCCGAGTGAGTCGCCCTGGGAGTTGCGGGTCGCGGGCCGCGGGCGGTCCAGCGGCAGGCTCAGCGGCTGCGGCACCCCGGCCAGTTCCTTGCGCCAGTACTCGGCCTGGGCCGCGGCGAGGCTGCCCGGGTCCGTCACGTCGCCGAGCAGTTCGCGCTGCCACAGCGCGTAGTCCTTGTACGTCACGGGCAGCGGTTCGAACTGCGGGGCCCGGCCGTCCAGGCGCGCGGTGTAGGCGGTGGTCAGGTCGCGGGCCAGCGGGCCGCCCGAGACGCCGTCCGAGGCGATGTGGTGGATGAGCAGGACCAGGACGTGTTCCTGGGGTGCGCAGCGGAACAGGCGTACCCGGAAGGGGATGTCGGCCATCAGGTCGAAGCGGTGGGCGATGAACTCCTCGACCGCCGCGTCCAGGGCGTCGGGTGCCACCTCGACGACCGGGACCTGCACCGGTGCCTGGGCCGCCGGCAGGATCCGCTGGTGGGGTTCGTCGTTGTCGTCCGTCACGTAGGTGGTGCGCAGAGGTTCGTGCCGGGCGACCACGTCGCGGACCGCGGCGATGAGGGCGGCTTCGTCCAGGGGGCCCGTCAGCCGGAACGCCGGGGAGATGTTGTAGGTCTCTGCGCCGCCCTCCAGTTGCTGTGTGAGCCACATACGGCGCTGGGCGAACGAAAGCGGAATCACTGGTTTTGCTCCTCTACGATCATCCTGCGGAGAGCGGGGCGAAGCGGAACGGCCGACTCCTGTGACCATGCGGCGAGTGCGGCCACCGTCGGCAGGTCGAAGATCTTGCGGATGGGTATCTCCATCCCGATCTCGGCACGGGCGCGGGTGATCAGGCGGGTGGCGAGCAGGGAGTGCCCGCCGAGTTCGAAGAAGCCGTCGTCGATGCCGACCTTCTCCAGGCCCAGTACGTCCGCGAACAGCTTGGCCAGGTCCTTCTCGCGGGCGGTGCCAGGAGCCCGGAAGGGTGTGGCGGAGGTGAGGTCGGGCGCGGGCAGGGCCTTGAGGTCGAGCTTGCCGTTGGGTGACAGCGGCAGCCTCTCCAGTGGCACGTAGACGGCCGGGACCATGTACTCGGGCAGCCGGCCGGCCAGGTGGTCCTGCAGTTCGGCCGGGTCCGGGACGCCGGCACCGTCGGCGGGAACCAGGTAGGCGGCGAGGTAGGGGGTGGTGTCGCCGGGTTTCTGGGTCACGACGGCGACCTGGGCGATGTGCGGATGGGCCGTCAGGGCGGCCTCGACCTCGGCGGGTTCGACGCGGTAGCCGCGGATCTTGACCTGGGTGTCGATGCGGCCCAGGTGCTGCAGTTCGCCGTCGGGGGTGACGCTGGCGAGGTCGCCGGTGCGGTACATGCGCGAGCCGGGGGGCCCGAAGGGGTCGGGGACGAAGCGGTCGGCGGTCAGGGCGCTCTGGCGGTGGTAGCCGCGTCCGGCGCCGGCCAGGTAGAGCTCGCCGGGTGTGTCCGGGGGCAGCAGGCCGAGGCCGGGGCTCAGTACGTAGGCCCGCACGCCGGGGAAGGGGCGGCCGATGGGCACACCTGCGGTGTACGGCTCGCCGGGGTCCAGGGTGTGGCCGGTGGCGTAGAAGGTCTCGCTGGGTCCGTAGCTGTTGATGATGCGGGCCTTGGGCCAGCGGGTCCCCACCCGCTCGGCCAGGACCGGGGTCAGTACCTCCCCGGAGATGTTCAGGGCCGTGGGGTCGATGCGGCCGGCGAGCTGGTCGACGAGTTCGGCGAAGGCGGAGGGCACCGAGCAGATGACGTCGGCGTCCCAGCTGTCGCGTTCGGCCAGTTCCAGCACGTCGCGCACGATCTCGGCGGTGCCGCCGGTGGTGAGCGCGGCGAACGTCTCGAAGGTGGCGACGTCGAAGCCGAAGGAGGCGGCGACCAGGACGCGCCGGCCGGCCTGGGCTCCGGCGTGGGCGACCAGGGCGTCCACGGCGTTGACGACGGTGCTCTGGGTGACGCCGACGCCCTTGGGCACGCCGGTGGAGCCGGAGGTGTAGATGACGTAGGCGAGGTTGTCGGGGCCGGCCTTGGGCCGTGCTGCCGGCCCGGCGGCCGGGGCAAGGAGGTCGACGTCGTCCAGGACCAGGACGGGGATGTCGGTGGCGGGGACGAGTTCCCGGGTGCCGGTGTCCGTGAGGATCAGGTGCGGGCGGGCGGTGGGCAGGACGTGCGGGAGGCGGGCGGCGGCGTAGGCGGGGTCGACGGGCAGATAGGCGCCGCCGGCCTTGAGCACGGCCAGGAGGGCCACGACCACGTCGGCCGTGCGCGGCAGGACCACACTCACCACGCTCTCCGGGCCCACTCCGCGGCCGGCCAGCTCGGTGGCGAGCCGTTCGGCGCGGGCATCCAGTTCGGCGTAGGTGAGCGACTGGCCGCCGGCGATGACGGCGACCGTGTCCGGGGTCCGGGCCACCTGTGCCTCGACCCGCTCGGTGAGCGTGACGTGCGAGGCGGGGACGGGCCAGTCGTTGAGCCGGGCCAGCATCCGCTCGCGTTCGGCGGGCTCCAGGGACTGGATCTGCGCGATCTTCAGCCCGGGGTCGGAGGCCAGCTGCCGCAGGAAGCGCACCAGCCGGTCCGCGTACATGCGCACCGTGTCCCGGTCGAAGACGCCCGGCGCGTACTGGATGACGAGCTGGAGGTGGGAGTCGGCGGCCGCCGTCAGGCACAGCGCGTAGTGGTTGCCGGCGAAGGGGCGCAGGCCGGTGAAGGTGATGCCGTCCGCGGCGTCGCTGGCGGCGCCGAGGCCTTCCCGGTCGACCGGGTACGACTCGAAGACGACCAGGGTGTCGAACAGGGACCGTACGCCGGCGGCCTTCTGGATCTCGGGGAGCCCGTAGTAGTGGTGCTCCACCAGGTCGGCCTGCCGGCGCTGGAGCCCGCCCAGGACCTCGCCGACGGTGTCTGCGGGCGTGTGGGCGACCCGTACGGGGACGGTGTTGATGAACATCCCGACCATGGACTCGACGTCCGCGACCGCGGGCGGACGCCCGGAGACGGTCGCGCCGAACACCACGTCCTGGCGGCCGGTGAGCTGGCCGAGCAGCAGCGCCCAGGCGCCCTGGACCAGGGTGTTGACGGTGATGCCCAGTGCGGCGGCCCGCTGGACCAGTTCGCGTGCCTCCTCCGGCTCCAGGTCGACGTCGAGCTGGCCGCGGTCGCCGTCGTCCGCGCTCGCGGAGTCGGGAACGAGCAGGGTCGGCTCCTCGAATCCTTCGAGTTCGGCCGCCCACGCGCGGGCGGCCTCGTCCTGGTCCTGGCGGGTGAGCCAGGACAGGAAGTCGCCGTAGTCGCGGGGGGCGGGCAGGTGGGTGGGGTCGCCGCCGGAGGCGTAGAGCAGCAGCAGGTCCTGCATGAGCAGGGGGGTGGACCAGCCGTCGTAGAGGGCGTGGTGGGCGGTGAGGACGAGTTCGGGCCGGTCGGGGTCAAGGACGGCCAGGGCCAGCCGGATCAGGGGCGGGTGGTCCGCGTCGAAGTAGGCGGTCCGGTCCTCCTGGAGGAACCGTTCGAAGGTCTCGGTGGCTTCCTCCTGGCCGGCCGCGCTCAGGTCGAGGTGCTGCCAGGGCAGGGTCACCGACTCCGGGATCACCTGGACGAGTTCGCCGTCGGCGCGGTCGACGAACGCGGCGCGCAGGGCGGGGTAGCGGTCCAGGAGTGCCTGTCCTGCCCGGTGCATGCGCTCGGGGTCGACGCGGCCGGAGAGGTGGAACACGAGCTGGATGTGGTACGGGTCGAAGTGGGCGCCGGCCAGCTTGGCCTGGAAGAGGATCCCGGACTGTGCCGGGGTGGCGGGCCAGATTTTGGCGAGCTTGCCGAAGCGCTGCTCCCAGGTGTCGATCTCCCGCTGGCCGACGGCGACCAGGGGGGCGTCGCTGGGGGTGAGGCCGCCGGCGTCCGGGGTGGTGGCGTGGTGGGCCAGGGCGGTCAGCGCCTGGATCCACAACTCGGCCAGTTCTTGGACGTCGTGGCGGGAGAGGACACCGGTGGGAAAGCCGAAGTAGGCACTCAGTTCGTCACCGTTGCCGGTGTCGGTGGCCACCGCGTTGATCTCCAGTGCGGACAGCACCGGCATGTCCGCGTCCGGCGCCGCGATCAGGCCGGTGTGGGTGGTGTCCGGCGCCCAGCCCAGGCCGCGCAGTTCCTCGGGCAGGTCGGCGCTGGAGGCCTTGCCGAGGTAGTTGAAGCCGATCTGCGGCCGGCGCAGCCCCGCCAGCACGGGCGCGGTCGTGGGGTTGAGGTGGCGCAGCGGGCCGTAGCCCATCCCGTTGTCCGGCACTGCGCGCAGTTGTTCCTTGACGGCCTTGAGTGCCTGCCCGGCTGCCGTGCCGCCGGCGAAGGCGTCCGCGAGGTCGATGCCGGCTGTGTCCAGGCGTACCGGGTACATGGCGGTGAACCAGCCGAGGGTGCTGGACAGGTCCGCGCCGGGCACCAGGTGCTCCTCCCGGCCGTGGCCTTCCAGGCGTACCAGGGTGGAGGTGGCGCTCTGGCCGCGGGTGTGGCGCCAGCGGGTCAGTGCGAGGGCCAGCGCGGCCAGCAGGCCGTCGTCGACGCCGCCGCGGAAGAGGGCGGGCACCGTGTCCAGCAGGGTGCGGGTGACGTCGGCGGGGACCTGGACGCGGACGGTGTCCGCGGTGGCGGTGAGGTCGCGGGCCGGATCCAGTTCGCGTGCGCCCAGGACCGGTTCGTCCGCGTGGAGGATGTCCTGCCACACGGAAAGCTCCGCCATCCGCTCGGGGCGGGCCGCGTCTTCGGCCAGGGCGTGGGTCCAGCGGCGCAGTGAGGTGCCGGTGGCGGGCGGGCGGCCGGTGTCGGCGCCGCGTACCCGCCGCCAGGCGGCGACCAGGTCGGGGAGCAGGATCCGCCAGGACACCCCGTCGACGACCAGGTGGTGCAGCACGACCAGCAGCCGGTCCGCCTCCGTGCCGGAGGTCAGCCACACGAACTGCGCCATCACTCCCGCGTCCGGGTCCAGCCGGTCCGCGGCGGCGTCGAGTTCCCCCTGCACGGCGGCATCCGCGTACGCCACCTCGCGCAGCAGCGCACCGGCCTGCACGCTGCCCGCCGGTTCCATCCGCAGGCCCGGCTCGGTCCGGTCCAGACGTGAGCGCAGTACGTCGTGGCGGTCCAGCACCTCTTGCAGGGTGGCCACCAGTGTCGTCCGGTCGATGCCCTCGGGCAGGGTGAGCAGCGCCGACATGCAGAACCGGCCGATCCCCCCGCCCAGTTCCAGGACATGTGCCGCCGTGGGGGGCAGCGGAGCCCAGCCGGTACCGCCGCCCGGCAGTTCGGCCAGCGTCACCCGCT
Organism: Streptomyces sp. NPDC043867; assembly: GCF_056435845.1. NCBI lineage: Bacteria > Bacillati > Actinomycetota > Actinomycetes > Kitasatosporales > Streptomycetaceae > Streptomyces > Streptomyces sp. NPDC043867. The sequence continues at coordinate 47,929 of NZ_JBWKDS010000029.1, forward strand.
CCTCACCGGCCCGGCTCTCGACCAGTTCGGCGAGCCGGGCCACCGTGCGGTGTTCGAACACTTCCCGTGTGCTGACCGCCACGCCGCGTGCCTTGGCGCGGGCCACCACCTGGATGGAGCGGATGCTGTCCCCGCCGCTGGTGAAGAAGTCGTCGTCGACGCCGACCCGCCCGCTGCCGAGCACATCGGCGTACACCTCGGCCAGCACCCGTTCCGCGGCGCTGCCCGGTGCCCGGTACCGGGTGCCGGTGAACTGCGGTGCGGGCAGTGCGGCCCGGTCCAGTTTTCCGTTCGCGGTCAGCGGCAGCCGGTCCAGCACCACCAGGTGGGCGGGCACCATGTAGTCCGGCAGCCGCCGGGAAGCGAACCTGCGCAGGTCCGCCACCGATACGGCGGCGTTCATGTCGACGTCGCCGTGCGGGGTGGCGGTGCCGGCCTGCGCCACGTAGCCGACGAGCCGTGGGGTGCCGGTGTGGTCCTCGCGGACGGTGACCACGGCCCGGCTGACGGCGGGGTGCTGGGCCAGGACCGTCTCGATCTCGGTGGGTTCGACGCGGATGCCGTTGACCTTGACCTGGCTGTCGGCGCGTCCCGCGTAGCGCAGCTGGCCGTCCTCGTCCCATCGGGCCAGGTCGCCGGTGCGGTACATCCGCGCACCGGCCGGGCCGAACGGGCAGGGCACGAACCGTTCGGCGGTGGCGGCGCTGTTGCGGTGGTAGCCGCGGGCGACGGGGCCGGCGACGTACAGCTCTCCGACCACGCCCTGCGGGAGCGGGGTCAGTTCGGGTCCAAGGACGTGGGCGCGCATGTTGGCCAGCGGCTCGCCGATCGGTACGGCGCCGGTTGCGTCCGGCTGCTGTGCGACGGTGAACGTGGAGGTGTAGAAGCTCTCGGTCTGTCCGTAGGCGTTGATGACGCGGGTGCCGGGCAGCGCGTCGTGGACCTTGCGGACGAGGTCGAAGGAGAGTGCTTCGCCGGCGAGGACGACGGTGTCCACGTCCAGGCGCAGGCCGGGGGTGGTGTCGGTGGCGAGCTGGTCCAGCAGGGCGGAGAACACCGCGGGTACGGCGCTTATGGTGGTGCCCGACCAGCTGTCGCGTTCGCCGAGTTCGAGGACGTCCCGGACGATCTCGACGCTCGCTCCGGCGGTCAGCGCGGTGAAGATCTCGAAGACGGAGACGTCGAAGTTCACCGAGGTCGCGGCGAGCATCCGGGAGCCCGCCTCGACGTGGGTGCGCCGGCGCAGGTCCTGTATGCCGTTGACGACGCCGGCGTGGGTGAGGGCGACGCCCTTGGGGGTGCCGGTGGAGCCGGAGGTGAACATCACGTAGGCCAGGTTCTGCGGCCCGGTCCCCAGTTCGCCGGGTTCGACGACGGGGCCGTCCAGGTCCAGGTCCAGGTCCAGGCCGTCGAGGTGCAGTACCGGCGGGGCGCACTCCCCCAGTGTCTGTGCCGTGGCCCGGTCGGTCAGGACCAGGGCGGGGCCGGCCGCGTCGAGGAGGAGGCCGACGCGGGCGGAGGGGTAGTCGGGGTCGATGGGCAGGTAGGCGCCGCCGGCCTTGAGCACGGCGAGGAGGGCGACCACCAGGTCGGTGGAGCGTGGCAGGGCCACGGCGACCAGGGCGTCCGGGCCGACTCCGCGTTCGCGCAGGGCGGCGGCCAGCCGGCCCGCGCGGACCTCCAGCTCCCCGTACAGCAGTGAGGTCTGCCCGCACACCACGGCTGTCGCGCCGGGTGTTTGCGCCGCCTGGGCGGTGACCAGTTCCGGTACGGTCGCGGCCGGCACCGGTGCGGCCGTCTCGTTCAGTCCGGTCAGCCAGGTGTGTTCGGCGCCGGTGAGCACGTCCACGGCGCCCAGCCGCGTCGCGGGGTCGGCGACGACCTGGCGCAGCACCCGCACGTAGCGCTCGACCAGGCTCTGGGCGGTGGTGTGGTCGAAGAGTTCCGTCGCGTATTCCAGGCGTCCGTAGCCGCGTCCTGAGGGGCTGGGGACGATGTTGAAGAACAGGTCGAACTTCGCGGTGTCGGTGCCCGCCGGGACGGGGGTGACCCGCAGGCCCGGTACCTCGATCTGCGACCAGGCGAACTGCCAGGCGAGCATCACCTGGAACAGCGGCTGGTAGGCGGTGGTGCGGTCCGGGTTGAGCAGTTCCACCAGGTGCTCGAAGGGCACGTCCTGGTTGTCGTAGGCGGCAAGCGCGCGGTCTCGTACCTGTTCCAGCAGGTCGCCGAAGGAGGGGTTGTGCGACAGGTCGACGCGCAGCACCCAGGTGTTGGCGAAGAACCCGATGAGGTCTTCGAGCTGTTCGTCGGGGCGGCCCTCGATGGGGCTGCCGATGGTCAGGTCGTTGCCGGCGCCGAGGTGGTGCAGGAGCACCGCGAGGACGGCCTGGGCGACCATGGGTGCCGTGGCGCCGTGGCCGGCGGCCAGTTTCCCGATGCCGGCGACGAGGTCGGCGTCCAGGTCGAAGTCGACGTGGCCGCCGCGGTGGCCGGCCGAGGTCGGCCGCGGCCGGTCCAGCGGCAGCTGCACCGGCTGCGGCACCCCGGCCAGCTCCTTGCGCCAGTACTCCAGTTGCTCGGCGGCGACGCTGTCCGGGTCGTCGTCCTCGCCGAGCATCCGCCGCTGCCACACCGTGTAGTCCTTGTACTGCACCGGCAGCGGGGTCCAGTCGGGTGCCTGGCCCTGCCGGCGCGCGGTGTACGCCGACAGCAGGTCCCGCATGAACGGCGCCATGGACGCCCCGTCCGCGGCGACGTGGTGGAAGACGAACACCAGTACGTGCTCCTGCGGCGAGACACGCAGGACGGTGGTGCGCAGGGGCAGGTCGCTGTCCAGCTCGAACCCGGCGCACGCCACCTCGCGCAGTGTGTCGTCGACCGCGTCGGCGGTGACGTCGACGACGCGGAACGGCAGGTCGGCCTCCTGCGGGGACAGCACCCGCTGCTCGGGGGTGCCGTCCGCGTTCTCGACGAGCAGGGTGCGCAGGCTCTCGTGCCGGGTGACGACGTCGGTCACCGCCGCGGCCAGGGCCGCGGTGTCCAGCGGGCCGTCCAGACGCAGCACGAAGGGGATGTTGTAGGTCGCGGACGGCCCTTCCAGACGGTGGAGGAACCACAGCCGGCGCTGAGCGAAGGACAACGGGATCATCGTGCAACTCCTAAACGTTCATCTGGCGCAGCTGGAGGCGGTTCGACTTGGCGGACTTCTCGAGCCGGCCCGCCAGTTCGGCGACGGTCGGACTGCGGAACACGGTGGTGACCTTCACGTCGACCTTGAGCTCGTTGCGGATGCGGCCGATCAGCCGGGTGGCCAGCAGCGAATGCCCGCCGTTGTCGAAGAAGTCGGCGTCGATGCCGATCTCCTCCACCCCGAGCAGCTCGGCGAACAGCCGGCACAGGACTTCTTCGCTGTGGTTGCGCGGGCCGCGTCCGGTCGCTGCCCGGGCGCGGTCGGGGGCGGGCAGTGCGCCGCGGTCGAGCTTCCCGCTGGGTGTCTGGGGGAACCGGTCCAGCGGCACGATGGCCGAGGGGACCATGTACTCGGGCAGGTGTTCCCGGGCCAGGTCGGTGAGGGCGGTGAGGTCCAGCCCGGCGGGGTCCGTGGCGCCGCAGGGCACCACGTAGGCGACCAGCCGCTGGTCGTCGGCGTGGTCCTCGCGCACCACGGCGACCGCGCTCTCGACGTCCGGGTGGGTGCTCAGGACGTTTTCGATCTCGCCGAGTTCGATGCGGAATCCGCGGATCTTGACCTGGAAGTCGGAGCGGCCGATGTACTCGACCTGGCCGTCCCTGTTCCAGCGCACGACGTCGCCGGTGCGGTACATCCGGCTTCCCGGCTCGCCGAAGGGGCAGGCGACGAACCGGTTCGCGGTCAGCGCGGTCTGTCCGAGGTAGCCGCGGGCCAGCTGGACGCCGGCCAGGTACAGCTCGCCGGTGACGCCGGGGGCGACGGGGCGCAGGGCGGCGTCCAGGACGTAGACCTGGGTGTTCCAGATGGGGGTGCCGATCGGTACCCGGCCGGCGCCGGGGATGTGCTGCCACGCGGTGACCTCCACCGATGCCTCGGTGGGCCCGTAGACGTTGTTGGCTGTGCAGCCGGGCAGCAGGTCGGTGAACTTGTTGGCCAGCGCGGCGGGGAACGCCTCGCCGGCGACCTCGATCCAGCGCAGGCTCGTGCACTGGCGGGCGGAGGGTTCGGCGACGAACGCCTCCAGCAGGGAGGGCACGAAGTCCGCGCCGGTCACCTGCTCGCGGCGGATCAGCTCCGTCAGGTAGGCGGGGTCCCGGCGTCCGTCGGGGCGGGCGATGACCACGGCCGCGCCCACCTGCAGCGGTGCGAACAGTTCCGGTACCGACACGTCGAAGCTCGCCGTCGTGCTCAGCAGCATCCGGTCCTCGCCCGTGACGTCGAAGTGGGCCAGGCCCCACTTCAGCCGGTTCATGATCGACCGGTGCGCCACCGGCACGCCCTTGGGGCCGCCGGTGGAGCCGGAGGTGAAGATGACGTAGGCGGCGTTGTCCGGGGACAGGTCCCGCTCGGGGTCGCTCTGCGGATGGCCGGACACGTCGGGCAGTGCGCCGTCCAGGACCAGCAGCGGGTTCGCCCGCTGCAGTACGTGCCGCACCCGGTCCTCGGGCAGTTCGGTGTCGACCGGCACGTAGGCCGCGCCGGCCTTGACGACGGCGTAGATCGCCACCATCAGGTCCACCGAGCGGGGGATCTTGACCGCGACGAGCTGTTCGGGGCCTGCGCCCTGCTCGATCAGCCAGTGCGCCAGCCGGTTCGCCCGCCGGTTGAACTCCCCGTAGGTGAGTGTCTCGTTCTCGGCGATCAGCGCGATGCGCTCGGGGTCCCGGGCCACCTGGGCCTCGAAGGCGCCGGGCAGGGTGTCCGGGGTGAGGGGGTGCGCGGTGTCGTTGACGCGGCGCACCAGCTGGTCCCGCTCGTCCTCTCCCAGCACGTCCACGGCGCCGACGGGCACCGACGGGTCGGCGAGCACCTGGTCCAGCACCCGCACCAGGCGGGCGGCGACGGTCTCGGCGGCGTCGCGGTCGAAGAGGTCGGTCTGGTAGTCGAGGGAGAGCCGCAGGTAGGGGTCGGAGGAGTTGAGGGTGAGGGGGTAGTGCGAGCCGGCGAAGGGGCGGATGGCGTCGATGGTGAAGCCCGCCGAGGTGTTCGCCTCGACGATGCCCTCACGGTCGACGGGGTAGTTCTCGAACACGACGATCGTGTCGAAGAGGGAGGGCAGTCCGACGCCGCGCTGGATGTCGGCCAGTCCGTAGTAGTGGTGGTCCAGGAGGGTGATCTGCCGGTTCTGCAGGTCGGTGATGACCTCGCCCAGGCTGTGGCCGGGCGGGCACAGGGCCCTGGTCGGCAGGGTGTTGATGAACAGGCCGACCATCTCGTCCGAGCCGGTCACATCCGCCGGGCGGCCGTTGACGGCGGCGCCGAAGACCACGTCGTGGCGGCCGGTCAGCTTCGTGAGCAGGATCGCCCACGCTCCTTGCAGGAGCGTGTTCAGGGTGACGCCGAGTTCGGCGGCGCGGCGGGCGAGTTCGCGTCCCTTGTCGATGGACAGCGGTACCTCGACGCGGCCCAGGGAGGACGCCTCCCCCGTGGACACCAGGTCCGCGGCCACCAGGGTCGGCTCGTCGAACCCGTCGAGTTCGGCCTTCCAGCGGGCGGCCGAGGCGTCCCGGTCCTGGCGGGACAGCCAGGCCAGGTAGTCGCCGTAGCTGCGCACCGGAGCCAGGTCGCGGGTGCCGGCGTACAGGCGGACCAGGTCGGTGATGACCAGGGGTGAGGACCAGCCGTCGAACAGGGTGTGGTGTGCGGTGAGGATGAGCTTGGCCTGCCGGGGTCCGCAGGTGAGCAGGGCCAGGCGCAGCAGCGGGGGCCGGGTGGGGTCGAGTTGGTCGGCGCGGTCGTCGGCCAGGGCCCGGTCGAGTGCCGCGTCCTGTTCGGCCGGGCTGTGTCCGCTCAGGTCGATGTGCCGCCAGGGCAGGGTGACGTGTTCCGCGACGACCTGTACCGGGTCGCCGTCGGCGGTGGTCACGAACGCGGAGCGCAGGTTGGGGTACCGCTCCAGCAGTGCCTGTCCGGCGGCTTCGACGCGTGCGGGGTCCACGGGTCCGGACAGGTGCAGGACGAACTGCATGTGGTAGACGTCGAAGGTGCCGTCGGCGAGGGCTGCCTGGAACTGGATGCCGGACTGTCCCGGGGCCTGCGGCCACACCTCGGCCAGCCGGCCGTAGCGTTGTTCCCAGGTCTCGATGTCGTCCTGGCGGACGGTGACCAGCGGGGCGTCGGAGGGGGTGAGTCCGCCGGCGCGGGGGTGTGCGGCGTGCGCGGCCATGGCGTGCAGCACCTCGACCCACAGTTCGGCCAGTTCCGTGGTCTGTTCGCGGGTCAGTACGCCGGTGGGGAACATGAACGCGGCCTGCAGCCGGGTGCCGTCGGCGGTGTCGGTGGCGACGGAGTTGACCTCAAGGGCGGACAGGGCGGGCAGGTCCGGGTCGGGTTCGGCGATCAGTTCCGCGGACCAGGACGCCGGTCCCCATCCGCCGGTGCGCAGGTGCTCGGGCACGTCGGCGTCGGAGATCCGGCCGAGGTAGTTGAAGCCGATCTGGGGTACCGCGAGGCCGGTGAGCTGTTCGGCGGTGTCCGGGTTCAGGTGGCGCAGCAGTCCGTATCCCAGGCCCTTGTCCGGGACCTGGCGCAGCTGCTCCTTGACCAGTTTGACCGCGGTGCCGGCGGCGGGGCCGCCGCTGAGCACGTCGGCCATGTCGACCGCGCCGACGTCGACGCGGGCCGGGTACATGGTGGTGAACCATCCCACGGTGCGGGAGAGGTCGGCGCCGGGGACGGCGTCCTCCTCGCGGCCGTGTCCTTCGAGGCGGACCAGGGCCGGGGAGTTCGTGCCGCGCCACCGGTTGACCGCCAGGGCGAGTGCGGCGAGCAGTACGTCGGTGCCGGTGCCCCGCAGCGCGGCGGGCAGGGTGGTCAGGACCGCTTCGGTGACGTCGGCGGGCAGCTGCACGCGGACGGTGTCGACGGTGGACCACAGGTCGACCGCGGGGTCGAAGGCGCGGGTGCCCAGCGGGGGGTTGGGTGCTTCGAGCAGGTCCCGCCAGTACGCCAGTTCCGCTTCCCGCCGGGGGGAGAGTGCCTCGTCCTGCAGGGCTGCCGCCCAGCGGCGGGCGGAGGTGCCGACGGGGGGCAGTTCGGGCGCCCGGCCCGAGCGGATCTGCTGCCAGGCCTCGGCGAGGTCGGACATGAGGATGCGCCAGGACACTCCGTCCACGACCAGGTGGTGCAGCACCACGAGCAGGCGGCCCGGGCCCGTGGGCGGGGCGAACCAGACGAAGTCCGCGATGGTCCCGGTGTGCGGGTCGAGCCGGCCGACCGCGTCGTACAGGTGTGTCTTCGCCGCGGCCAGCGAGGACGGCTCGTCCCAGTGGCCGTCGCAGTCGACGCGGTGGATCAGGTCGGCCGCGCGGACGGTGCCCCGCTCGCGTGCCAGGAGTGTCGGCTCCTGGCCGGGCAGCAGCTGGGCGCGCAGGAGGTCGTGCCGGTCAAGGACGGCGTCCAGGGTCGCGGTGAGGCCGTCCGCGTCGATGTCCGCGGGCAGTTGAAGGACCATCGACATGGCGAACCGGCCGGTGCCGCCGCCGTGTTCGAAGACCTGCCGGGCCACCGGCTGCAGCGGCATGGGGCCGACGCCGCCGCTCGCGTCCTCGGCGAGGACGGGTGCCTGGCCCTGGCGGGCGGAGGCCACGTCGGCGAGGCGGGCGGCCGTGCGGCATTCGAAGATCTCGCGGGTGGACAGCTCCAGGCCGCGGGCCCGGGCGCGGGCCACCACCTGGATGGAGCGCAGGCTGTCGCCGCCGGCGGCGAAGAAGTCGTCGTCGACGCCTACCCGGTCCACGCCGAGTACGTCCGCGTACGCCGCGGTGATGATCATCTCGGCTTCGGTGCGGGGCTCCCGGTAGGCCTCGCCGCCGAACTCCGGTTCGGGCAGGGCCGAGCGGTCCAGTTTGCCGGTGGGGCCCAGCGGCAGCCGGCCCAGTGCCACGAAGGCGGAGGGCACCATGTAGTCGGGCAGCCGGGCGGCGGTGAACTTGCGCAGTTCGGCGGCGGAGGCTCCGGCCAGCACGTCCACGTCGCCGATGCCGCCGGCGCCGTCGTCACCGACGGAGCCTTCGCCGGTGTGCACCACGTAGGCGACGAGCCGGCGGCCGCCCGCGGGCACCTCGCGGCTGATCACCAGTGCTTCGCTGATCCCGGGGTGCTGGGTGATCGCCGCTTCGACCTCGGCCGTCTCGATGCGGAAGCCGCGTACCTTGACCTGGCCGTCGCCGCGTCCCACGCATTCCAGCTGTCCCTGCGCGTTCCAGCGGGCCAGGTCGCCCGTGCGGTACATCCGCTCGCCGGCGGCGCCGAAGGGGTTCGCGACGAAGCGTTCGGCGGTCAGCGAGGGGCGGTGGTGGTAGCCGCGGCCCAGGCAGGTGCCGGCGACGTACAGCTCGCCGATGACGCCCTGCGGTACGGGGGCCAGGGCCGGGCCCAGTACGTAGGCGCGCATGTTGCCCAGCGGGGTGCCGATGGGGGCGACGTCGGCGTCCGCCCACTCCGCCGAGGCGTCGAGGGCGAAGGCGGTGGCGTAGAAACTCTCGCTCTGTCCGTAGCAGTTGACGATGCGCACGCCGGGCAGGGCCTCGCGTACCTGGCGCACGAGCCGGCCCGGGAGCACGTCGCCGGCGAAGACGACCGTGCGGACGTGGGGTGTCCTGTCCAGGTGGCCGGCCAGTTCGCCCAGGACCGAGGGGACCCCGCTGATGACGTGGCCGTCCCAGCCGTCGCGCTCGCCCAGGGCCAGCGCGTTGGCGACCAGTTCGGCGGTGCCGCCGGTGGTCAGGGTGGTCAGCAGCTCGAAGACCGAGACGTCGAAGTTGACCGAGGTGGCGGCCAGCATCCGCAGTGCGGGGGGTGCGTCCAGGACGCGGATCAGCTCCCGTACGCCGTTGACGACGCTGCGGTGGGTGATCGCCGCGCCCTTGGGGGTGCCCGTGGAGCCGGAGGTGTACATCACGTAGGCGAGGTTGTCCGGGCCGAGCGGTGCGTTGCGGTCGGTGTCGCCCGGCGCTTTTCGGGGGGTGTCCCACTGTGTGCTGCGGTCGAGGTCGATGCACACGAGGTCGCCGTGCGGCAGGTCCTGCCAGGTCCTGGTGTCGGTGACGGCGAACCGCGGGGTGGCCTCGGACAGCACGCTCCGGGCCCGGCCGCTGAGGTATTGCGGGTCCAGCGGCACATAGCCGGCGCCGGACTTGAGGATGCCCAGCAGGGCGGCCACCAGGTCCGGGGTGCGTGGCAGTGCGAGGAGCACCAGGTCCTCCGGGCCGGCGCCGTGGCGCAGCAGTTCCCAGGCGACGGCGTTGGCCCGGTCGTCGAGTTCCCGGTAGGTCAGGGTGTGGCCGTCGTGGACGAGTGCGGGGGCGTTAGGGGTGCGGGCCACCTGGTTTTCGAACAGCTCGGGAATGGTCTGCTCGGGGACGGCCGCGGCGTGCTCGTCGAAGCGGGTGAGCAGCAGTTCCCGCTCGGTGTCGTCCAGGACGTCGACGAGGCCGATCGGGCGCTGCGGGTCGGCGGTGAGGCGGGCCAGTACGCGCACGAAGCGTTCGGCGATGGTCTCGGCGCTGTGCCGGTCGAACAGGCTGGTGGCGTACTCCAGGCGGCATCGCGCCCCGCCGGAGCTGTCGGGGAGCAGGTCGAAGAACAGGTCGAACTTGGCGGTGCCGGTCTCCAGCCGCTCGGCGCGGACGGTGAGGCCGGGCAGTTCCAGGGCCGGCACGGGCGGCTGCCAGGAGAGCATGACCTGGAAGAACGGGTTGTAGGCGGTGGAGCGGTCCGGGTTGAGGAGTTCCACCAGCCGCTCGAAGGGCATGTCCTGGTTGTCGTAGGCGGCCAGCGAGCGGTCGCGTACCTGCTGGAGCAGTCCGCGGAAGGTCGGGTTGGCGGAGAGGTCGACGCGCAGCACCCAGGTGTTGACGAAGAACCCGACGAGGTCGCGCAGTTCCTCGTCGGTGCGGTCGGTGATCGGCGCGCCGATGGACACGTCGTCGCCGCATCCGAGGTGGTGCAGGAGCACCGCCAGCGCCGAGTGCATGACCATCGACACGGTGGTGTCCAGTTCGGTGGCCAGCTTCTGCACGCTGTCGAGGAGGTCGCCGTCGATGGTGAACGCGACGCGGTCGCCGTCGGGGCTCATCACCCGGGGGCGGGGGCGGTCGGTCGGCAGGGCCAGCGGCTGCGGCAGGTCGGCCAGGGCCTCGCGCCAGTACGCCAGTTGGCGGGCCGCCAGGCTCTGCGGGTCGCTCTCGTCACCGAGCACGTCCCGCTGCCACAGCGTGTAGTCCGCGTACTGCACCGGCAGGGGCTCCCAGGTGGGTGCCCCGCCCTCGGTGCGGGCCGCGTAGGCGGTGGTGAGGTCGCGGAACAGGGGTCCGAAGGATTCCCCGTCCACGGCGATGTGGTGCGCGACGACGACGAGGGTGTGCTCGCGCGGTGCGCAGCGCAGCAGCCTGGCGCGGATGGGTGCGTCGCCGGCCAGGTCGAAGGTCTCGGTGGCGGCCTCCTCGACGGCCGCCGCCCGTCCTTCCCGGGTGACCTCGAGGACCGGCAGGTGGAAGGGCTGGTCACCGGGCGCCAGCACCTGCTGGTGCGGGACGCCGTCGTCGTCCTCGACGATGACCGTGCGCAGGACCTCGTGCCGGTCGATGACGTCGCGAAGCGCCGCCTGAAGCGCCCCCACGCGCAGTTCACCGGTCAGGTGCAGGGCGAAGGCGCCGTTGTAGGTCGCTGACGGGCCTTCGAACCGGTCCACGAACCACAGCCGACGCTGCGCGAACGACAACGGGATCATTGTTTCTCCAAATCGGCGGAACCAGGAGGGGGCGGGTCGTCACTCAGCTCAGGTCGAGCAGGGTCAGCAGTTCGTCGTTGTAGAAGTCGTCGATGGAGCAGGCGCCCGACAGCGTCGAGAAGTAGCGGTCGATGTGCTCCTGGTGGCCGACCAGTTTCTGCAGCATCTCGACCCGTCCCTGGGGCTTGAGCTCGGCCACGTTGAGCGCGCCCTGGTAGTGGCTGAGGGCTTCGCCGCTGAGGTCGTTCTCGTAGCGCCGCAGCGCGGTCCTGAGGGCGGCGTCGTCGTGCAGTCGGGCGCCGATGCGGTCGGTGAGGGACTGGGCCTGGACGAAGGCCTCGGTGATGCCGCGGGCGGTGATGGAGTCCTTGTGGTTGACCGCGTCGCCGACCAGTACCCAGCCGGGCCCGTAGGCCTTGCGGAAGTAGTTCTCCTGGTGGCCGGTGCCGTACAGCTGCTCCACGCGCCGGCCCGCCGACATCCGCTCGTACAGCTCGGGGGCCGTGGTGCGGAAGGTGTCGAGGTAGAAGGGTTCGACTCCCTTGCGGACGTCGTTGTACTCCTCCTGCGGGAAGTAGGTCATGAGCAGGGTGAGGTCGTCGTTGGTGGGGATGACGCCGACCCAGCGGCCGGGCCGCTCGTACAGCTCGAAGTGCGAGGGGACGTCGGCCCAGTAGCTGTAGTAGGTGCAGGTGACCCGCGGGTGCTCGATGACGTTCTGCGCGCCCGCCTTGCGGGCCACCAGCGAGCGCATGCCGTCCGCGCCGACGACCAGGCGGGCCCGCTCGGTGGTCTCGGTGCCGCCGGGCGTGGTGCAGCGCACCCCCACGACCCGGTCGTCCTCCCACACCAGGTCCTTGACCGTGCAGGACTCGCGGAACTCCACGCCGGCCGCCACGGCGCCCTCGGCCAGGACCGGGTCCAGGACGTAGCGGCGCGGCGCGTAGGTGTACCGCAGGCCGTCCAGCGGCAGGGAGAAGCCCTCGATGCGGACGCCGGGGCCCTCGTAGCTCTGGTGGGTGATCGGGCGGCAGCCCGCGTCGCGGAGTCTGTCGAGCAGTCCCCACCGGTTGAGCAGCGACATGCCCTGCATGTGGATGTAGTGCGAGGACAGGGTGTCCTGGGGGAACTGTGCCTTCTCCAGGAGCAGGACACGATAGCCCTGCCGGGCGAACAGCATGGCCGTCGGCGAACCCGCACAACGGGCACCGATGACAATCACGTCGTACATGGCGCGCCTCTCTTGCCGAATAGGTGGTGAACGCAGCTTCCGGCCGCGGCCGGAAAAAGCCCTTTTGGTGTGGAGCGCGCTGCGCGGGGCGGCGGGCCCGCAGGTGCTGCCGGGCGCGGACGGGACGCGGACAGGCTCAGGGGGCCAGTGCGCCCTGGGATTCGATGTACGCGCAGATCGAGGCGATGGTGGGGTTGAGGAACATCTGGTCCATGGGGACCTCGACGCCCAGCTCCTCCATGAAGGCGCCCTGGATCTTGACCATGATCAGGGACTGGCCGCCCAGGGCGAAGAAGTCGTCGTCGGCCGCTATGTCGTCGCGCTGAAGTTCCCGGCACCAGATGGCGCGGACGCTGTCGGCACTCATCGTTGTCCTTTCCGTTGCTCGTCAAGGGGCGTTCGGCTAGGCCGCCGTGCCGCTTTCGGCGTACGTCCTGAGTGAGTCGAGGAGGGCTGCGCGGTCGACTTTCCCGTGCGGGCTCAGCGGAAGCCGCAGAATGTTCACGAAGCGGGCCGGAACCATGTTCCGCGGCAGGGTGCGCAGCAGGCGGGTGCGGACCTCGTCCTCGGTGAGCTCGTTCCTGGTGGGGACGATGAACGCGGTCAGCTCGGCCTCGCCGGAGTCGGTGTACGTGACCGCCACGGCGGCCTCCCGGATCCCGGCGAGCTTGCCGAGGGCGCGCTCGATGTCGGTGGGGTCGATCCGCATCCCCCGCACCTTGACCTGGGCGTCCATCCGGCCGGCGACGACGAGGTGGCCGGCCTCGGTGACATGGCCCCGGTCGCCCGTGCGGTACAGCCGCACCGGTGCGCCGTCGACGACGACGGTGGTGAACTTGTCGTTCTCGGGGCCCGCGGCACCCAGGTAGCCGGCGCCGACGCCGGCCCCGGCGATGCAGATCTCGCCGTACTCCCCCGGCCCGACACCGCGCAGCTGCTCGTCGAGGAGGTGGATGTCGGTGTTGTAGGCGGGTGTGCCGACCGGCGGGATGTCCTGTTCGCCGGAGCGGTACTGGGCCAGGTCGTAGGAGGTGGCGACGTCGGTGCACTCGGCGACGCCGTACTGGTGCAGGAGGGTGCAGGTGTTGCCCTCGCGCCGGGCCCAGCCGGTGAGCCGTTCGGGTTTGAGTGCCTCCCCGCCGAAGAGCACGTAGTCGAGCCGGGTGAGCGCGTCACCGCCGCGGGCCCGCTCCCAGTCCACCAGCACGTACAGCGTGCTGGAGGCGCAGTGCACCACGCGGATCTCGTGTTCGTTCAGGATGCGGTAGGCCATCATCGCGTCGAAGTTGCGGCTGGCCATCAGGTACTGGGTGGCGCCGCAGAACAGCGGCGTCATCAGGGCCCGTTGGGAGAGGTCGAAACCGAACGCGCTGACGACCAGGTTGTGGGAGCCGCTGTGCAGGCCGTACTCGAGCGTGAGCCAGTTCATCAGGTTGAACCAGCCCTCGTGGCGCACCGCGGTCAGCTTCGGCGTACCGGTCGACCCGGACGTGAAGACGGCGTAGCACACGTCGTCGCCGGTGACGGGGACGCCGGGTGAGGTCGCCGGGAGGGCTGCCAGGTGTCCGGAGAGCTGTTCGAGGTCGACGACGTCGACGGCCGCGTCGTCGACCATGGCGGCCGTCGCCGGGGAGGCCACGATCAGGGCGAGGCCGGGGACCTGGCCCAGCAGCAGCTGGAGCCGGGCCGCCGGGTAGGCCGGGTCGAAGGGTACGTAGGCCGCGCCCGCCTTGAGCGTGCCGAGGATGGCGACGAGCATGTCGGGCGAGTAGTCGAGACAGACGCCGACCTTCGCGCCCCGGCCGTGCCCGCGGGCGGTGAGGAAGTGCGCGAAGCGGTTCGCCCGCGCGTCCAGCTCTGCGTACGTCACCTGCCGGCCGGCCCAGACGACGGCGACGGCGTCGGGGGCGGCCTGCGCGTTCGCCTCGAACTGCTGGTGGACGACGGGCTCCGGGGGCAGGGCGACCCGCTTTCCCTGAAGGATCATCAACTGACTCCGATGTGAAGGAGGGTGCGGACCGGACGGGGTGCCGGCGCGCCACAGGTGAAACGGTGGGCGGCCGGCCCGTCGGGCAGGCCCTAGGCGGCCGGCCGCACGGCGGCGGGCCGGCCGAGGGTTTCGAGGACCTGGGTCACCCACTTGTCAAGAGGCAGACCGTGCGCTGCGGCGGCTTTCGAGCAGTACTCCAGCTGGCCGGCGGACAGCTCGATGGTGAGCGTGGTGACGTTCTGCCGGTTGGCCCCGGCCGCCGGGCGGGGTGCTTCCTGCTGCTCGTCACCGCCGCAGGGGGTGGGAGCCGCGTCGTTCTGCACGGCGAGGCCGGCGCGCAGTGCCCTGCGCAGTTCGTTGCGCGACCACTTCTGCGCCTCGGCCTTGCGCAGCCAGTAGTCCTGCTCGGCCGGCGCCAGGCGGGTCACCTCGGCGTGGTGGGCGAAGCTGAGGCTGTCGTGCCTGCGGTGGTGCTCGAAGCGCCTGGCCACCCACGCGTAGTTGCGCAGGGTCTGGTAGTCGAGCCCGGTGCGCTCGATCGCCTCCTTGTAGCGCCGCCACCCGTAGGTGGCCTCGCCGTAGATCAGCCAGTCGGCGAGCCACCACGCCGAGGAGTTCACCAGCTCGCGCAGGTTGGTCCCGATCTGCTCCCAGGACCGCTCGGGCAGGTTCTGCGGGAACGTCATCCCCGACTTCTGCACCGTGGCCTGCCTGCCCACGAAGGACAGGAACACCTCGCGCTGCGCCGGCTCACCACCGGTGTCCGCCGGCCTCGCCCCGTACCTGCTCGCGGTCCTCACAGCCCCCGTCACAACCCTTCATCTCCCCACTCGACGTGTCTTGTCCGGCATGGGCCTTGTCACTCGGCCGAGCGCCCCGGCTGCGTCGCCGCCGAACCCGCGGAGCCGGGCACCGCGGGCCGCGGCGCCCGCACCGGGGCCCTCGGGTCCAGGGGCGGACGGGTGCCGCCCGCGGTCAGGTCCGCGAACGGCGCCGCTGTTCAGTCCGCCGCCATGGCCTCCTGCAGGCTCTTGGGGCGCAGGTCCGTCCAGTTCTGCTCGACGTACTCCAGGCACTCGGTCCTGGCCGCCTCACCGAAGACCACGCGCCAGCCCGCGGGCACCTCGGCGAACACCGGCCACAGGGAGTGCTGCTCCTCGTCGTTGACCACCACGTAGAAGCGGCCGTCCGCGTCGTCGAAAGGGTTCGTGCTCACCTGACACCGTCCTTGTCCGTCATGAGGTGACTCGAGATGGGAAATCGCCGGGGCCGGGTGCACGAGGGCACCGGGTGCGGATCGCGCCGGGCGGTGTCCGTCCGGTCGACAGGACACTTCGCTGTCCGGTCGACGGGACACCCCGGTGGCGGCCCCGGCGATGCCACGTCACCGTAGGGACCCGGCCCTCGGCGCAACAAGGGCGCCGGGCGTGCCGGCCCTCCCGCCGGCCGCCCGCACCTGCGCCCGCCCGGATCCCCTGTACCGCGCCGCTCTCCTGTGCCACGATGCCGCGCTCGCGGGGGCGCCTGAGGATCACTCAAGAGCCGCCACACCTGCGGCGGAGCCCGCTGGGTGCCTCGTCCCGGCGGCCCGGCACCCCTCTATGGTGCGAAGGTGCGCCGTCCGATCCGAGGGGGAGCGATGGACAGCACCCGACCCGCCCTGCGCCTGTTCGTCCTGCACCACGCGGGGGGCTCCCACGTGCTGTACCGGCACTGGCCGGCCGCGCTGCCCCCCACGTGGGACGTGCGGCTGCTCGACGCCCCCGGCCACGGTCTGCTCCTCGACCTGCCGCGGATCAGCGACGCCGGCCGCCTCGCCGACTTCCTGCTGGACGGCATGGCACCGGAACTCACCTGCCCCTACGCCCTGTTCGGACACAGCATGGGGGCCCTCGTGGCGTACGAGATCACCCGGCGGGCCGCCGGCCGGGGCCTGCCGCTGCCGGTGTGGGTCGGGGTCTCCGCCCGGCCCGCGCCGCAGCCGGCGGGGCCCGGGCCGCGGTACCACGAGCTGCCCGACGCCGAACTGCAAGCCCGCCTGAAACAGCTCGGCGGCACGCCCGAGGAGGTCTTCGACGACCCCGGCCTGTGGAGCGTGTTCGCCCCCGTCATCCGCGCCGACCTGCGCCTGGTGGAGACCTGGCGGCCCGCTGAAGACGCCGCTTTGCTGCCCGTGGCGCTGTCCGCCTACGCGGGCGCCGGGGACCCCTTTGCCGCACCGCCGGGGATGGCGGCCTGGGCGGAGCACACCGAACACTTCCTCGGCCTGCGGGTCCTGGACGGCGGCCACTTCTACTTCCAGGACGATCCCGGCCCGCTGCTGCGCCACATCGAACTCGACGCGAGGGCCGCACTCGACGCGACGGCCGGCGCGGCACGCACCTGACGAACCCCGCCTCCCGCGCCCGCAGGACACCGGCCCGCTTTGCACCCGGCCTGCGCGGGAGCGTACTGCGCGGCACGACCCGGGGGCGTCCGGTGCCGTGAGCGTGCTGCGCGGCCCGGCCCGGGGGCGTCAGGCGTCGCTTGAGGTGAGAGCGGGCGGGGGCGCGACGGCGGGCGCCGGCCCGCCGCGCAACGGCGGCAGGTGAACCCCGGGACGGGGCCGGTCGCCGGGGCGGCGTGCCACGGCCGGGGACAGGCGGCCGGACTGCTGCGGCACACCTCGCCGTACCGGCCAGCACCACACCCGGGCGCTGCCACCGGCCCCGGTACGGCGGCCATGTCACCCCGCGCGGGAAAGCGCCGCGTCCCGGCTGCGCTGCCGCCCCACGTCGGCGACCTGACCGCGCGAGCGGTACGGCGGCCATGTCACCGCGCGCAGGAAAGCGCCGCGCCTGCGCCGTGCGCCATGCCCCCGGGACGCAGCCGGTGCCGCAGCCAAGGGCACCCCGGCACGGGGATGCGCCGTGCACCCGGGCCGCCCCCGCCGTGCCCTCACGCGGCCCGCGCAGGGCCGTGTGCCGCCGGTACGGCGGCCATGTCACCCCGCGCAGGGAAGCGCCGCGCCTGCGCCGTGCGCCATGCCCCCGGGACGCAGCCGGTGCCGCAGCCAAGGGCACCCCGCCCGGGGATGCGCCGTGCACCCGGGCCGCCCCGCGCCGTGCCCTCACGCGGCCCGCGCAGGGCCGTGTGCCGCCGGTACGGCGGCCATGTCACCCCGCGCGGGAAAGCGCCGCGCCTGCGCCGTACGGCGCAGTCACCCGGGACGCAGCCAAGGGCACCCCAGCACGGGGGTGCGCCGTGCCCCGGGCCGCCCCCCGCCGTGCCCTCACCACGGCCCGCGCAGGCGCCGCCGGTACGGCGGGCCAGGTCTCCCCCGCGCGGGGATGCCCCGCGCCCGCGCCGGCGCCCCCTGGGCGCGGGGATGTGCCGCGCCCGAGCCCGCGCCGTGCAGCGGCAGGAGTCGGTCCGGGGCGCGGTGCCGGGCCTGCCCCGGGCCGCCCCGCACCGGCGCCGCCCGTGCCGTCGGGCCCGGTGGGCCGGCGTGTACTCCCGGCCAACTCCCTTGGCGTGCGCGCCGCGTGACCCGTCGGTCCCGCGGGGCATCCGGTGTGCCGCCCGACCGCTTTGTCGTTGTTCGCGGTCTTGCTGCGCACGCTATCCGCACACATCGGCGGTGACCTACTCTGCCGCCGACGGACCGCACAAGTACGGCATCAGCCAATGAGAGACGACTGTCAGGAGCGGGGAAATGACGATACGGATGAGGCCGAGAGCCGGCATGGTCGGCGTGGCGGCAGTCGCGGTCACGGCCACCGTCCTCACGGGTCCGGCCCGGGCGGACACGGCCGGCGGGGTGTCCGCCCATCAGGCGACGCAGGCCGCGATCGAGGCGGCCGTCGCGGCGGGTGTCCCCGGCGTCACCGCCGAGGCGCGCGACGCCGACGGCGTCTGGAAGACGGCGGCGGGCGTCGGCAACCTGAAGACGGGTGAGCCGCGCGGCAAGAACGACCGGTTCCGCGTCGGGCACCTCACCAGCACCTTCGTGGCGACGGTTCTGCTGCAGATGGAGGCGGAGAAGAAGCTCAGCCTCGACGACAGCGTGGAGCGCCATCTGCCCGGACTGGTGAGCGGCAACGGCAACGACGGCCGTGCGATCACCGTGCGCCAGCTCCTCAACCACACCAGCGGCCTGCCCGACTACTTCGCCGACAGCGACTACGTCGCCACCTACGTCCTGGGTGAGGGCTACCTCCAGCACCGGTACGAGACCATGCCGCACAGCAAGCGCGTGGAGGTGGCCCTCGCCCACCCGCCGATGTTCGCGCCGGGGGCCAGGCACGGGTTCTCCAACACCAACGACGTCCTGGCCGCGATGGTCGTCGAGAAGGTGGGCGGCAGGGCGTACGAGGACGAGGTGCGCAAGCGCGTCATCGAGCCCCTGGGGCTCAAGGCGACGTCCACTCCCGGCACCGGCGCGCAGCTGCCCCAGCCGAGCGGGCGCGGCTACTCCAAGCTCTTCTTCGACACGAAGCCGGACCGGATCGACGACGTCACCGAGGTGAACGGCTCGCAGCTCTGGGGCAACACCGACATCATCTCCAGCGCCGGCGACCTGAACAGGTTCTACGGGGCGCTGCTGCGCGGGAAGCTGCTGCCGGCGCAGCAGCTGAAGGAGATGAAGACGACCGTCGTCAACCCCGACTTCCCGATCTCCTCCTACGGGCTGGGCCTGGAGCGGCTGACGCTGGGCTGCGGCACCAGCATCTGGTACCGCGACGGCGGCACCGTGGGGTGGCTGTCCCTGGTCGCCCTCACCGACGACGGCCGTCACCAGCTCACGTTCAACTACAACGGTGACTGGCGGGCGGACGAGATCCTGTCCATCCTGAGCGCCGAGTACTGCGGCACGTCCTCGCGTACGCGCTGACAGCCCCGCCCCACCCTCCTTGTGTGCGCGGGCCGGCACCAGCAGGACGCCGGCCCGCGCCCCGCCCGCGGATGCCGGGACCCCTCCCGGGGTCTTCGGGTCGCGTCCCGGGCGGCAGCCGGCAGCCGGTGTGGTGCGGGCACGGCGCCGGTGAGCTGCGGTGGTGCGGTCCCGCGCAACCTCCCAGACTTGTCATGGGCATGGTGAGGGTGATTGCTGGCGGGGCTCGGGCCGCGTTAGAACGGCATGTCTGCCAACGGGGAGGATCCATGAAGGTGCGAGTGGCCGTGGCGGGAGCCAGCGGGTATGCGGGGGGTGAGCTTTTGCGCCTGCTCCTGGCCCATCCCGGTGTGGAGATCGGTGCGCTGAGCGGGCATTCGGGCGCGGGAGAGCGGCTCGGTGCGCTGCAGCCGCACCTGGCGCCGCTGGCCGGGCGGCGGGTGCAGCCGACCACCGCCGACGTCCTTGCGGGGCACGACGTGGTCTTCCTGGCTCTGCCGCACGGCCATTCCGCAGCCCTGGCGCGGCAGTTGGGCCGGGAGAGCCTGGTCGTCGACTGCGGCGCGGACTTCCGGCTGGCGGACGCGGGTGACTGGGAGAGGTTCTACGGCTCGCCGCACGCGGGCACCTGGCCCTACGGTCTGCCCGAACTGCCGGGCGCCCGGGCCGCGTTGGCGGGCGCGCGGCGCATCGCGGTGCCGGGCTGCTATCCGACCGCGGTGCTGCTGGCCCTGTTTCCCGCGTACGCGGCGGGGCTGGCCGGGCCCGAGGCGGTCGTCGTCGCGGCGTCCGGCACGTCCGGCGCGGGCAGGGCGCCCAGGGCGGATCTGCTCGGCAGTGAGGTCATGGGTTCCATGCGGCCGTACGGCGTGGGCGGCGGCCACCGGCACACCCCCGAGATGAGGCAGCACCTGAGCGCGGTGGCCGGCCATCGGGTCGCCGTCTCCTTCACCCCGACGCTGGCCCCGATGCCGCGCGGCATCCTCGCCACCTGTTCCGCCGCGGCGCGGCCCGGGACCAGCGCCGAGGAGGTGCGGGCGGCGTACGAGAAGGCGCTGGACGGTGAGCCGTTCGTGACGCTGCTGCCCGAGGGGCAGTGGCCCGCCACCGCGGCCGTGCACGGATCGAACGCCGCGCAGATCCAGGTGGCCCTGGACCCCGAGGTGGGCCGGATCATCGTGGTGAGCGCCATCGACAACCTCACCAAGGGCACCGCGGGCGGTGCCGTGCAGAGCATGAACGCCGCCCTGGGCCTGCCCGAGGGGCTGGGGCTTTCCACCACCGGAGTCGCACCGTGAGCCGGGGCCCGTCACCGGCGGTCCGCAGGGGCGCCGGGCCGCAGGCGGCGGCGAGGGCCGCACTCCTGCGCCGCGCGGGCGCCGGTGACATCAGCCGCCGGTGCGGCGGGGCCGACGAGGAGATGCAGTGAGTGTCACCGCAGCACGGGGCTTCACCGCGGCGGGCATCGCCGCGGGAATCAAGCAGAACGGTGCCCGGGACCTGGCCCTCGTCGTCAACGAGGGGCCGCGCTGTGCCGCGGCGGGTGTCTTCACCTCCAACCGCGTGCAGGCCGCTCCGGTCCAGTGGTCCCGGCAGGTGCTGGCGGGCGGCCGCGTCCGCGCGGTCGTGCTCAACTCCGGTGGCGCCAACGCCTGTACCGGGCCGCAGGGCCTGCGGGACACCTGCGCCACCGCCGGGAAGGCCGCCGGGCAGCTCGGCCTGGACGCGGCGGACGTGGCGGTCTGCTCCACCGGGCTCATCGGCGTGCCGCTGCCCATGGACCGGGTCCTGGCCGGCGTCCAGAGCGCCGTCACCCGCCTGTCCGACTCCGGCGGCCGGGACGCGGCCCTCGCCGTCATGACCACCGACACGGTGCACAAGACGGCCGCCGTCACCCGGGGCGGGTGGAGCGTCGGCGGCATGGCCAAGGGCGCCGGCATGCTCGCACCTGGCCTGGCCACCATGCTGGTGGTCCTGACGACGGACGCGGACGTCGGCAGCGGGACCCTGGACCGGGCGCTGCGGGCGGCCACCCGGGTCACGTTCGACCGTGTCGACTCCGACGGCTGCATGTCCACCAACGACACCGTGCTGCTCCTCGCCTCCGGCGCCTCCCGCATCACCCCCGGCTACGAGGAGTTCGCGCAGGCGGTGCGGGCGGTCTGCGGCGACCTCGCCCGGCAGCTCGTGCGGGACGCCGAGGGCGCCGGCAAGGACATCAGGGTCGAGGTCGTGAACGCGGCGAGCGAGGACGACGCCGTCGAGGTGGGCCGCTCCATCGCCCGCAACAACCTCCTCAAGTGCGCCGTCCACGGCGAGGACCCCAACTGGGGCCGCGTCCTGTCCGCCATTGGCACCACCGCCGCCGCCTTCGAGCCCGGCCGGCTCAACGTCGCCATCAACGGCGTGTGGGTGTGCAGGAGCGGATCGGTGGGCGAGGACCGCGCACGGGTGGACATGAGCGGCCGCGACGTCACCATCACCGCGGACCTGGCCGCGGGCACGGACTCGGCCGTCATCTGGACCAACGACCTCACCGCCGACTACGTCCACGAGAACAGCGAGTACTCCTCATGAGCGCTTTTGCCTCTCCCCCGCCGTCCGGTGCGGGCCGCCCGGGCGAGGACACGGCCCTGCCCAAGGCCCACGCCCTGGTCGAGGCGCTGCCCTGGCTGGCACGCCATCACGGCAAGACGGTCGTCATCAAGTTCGGCGGCAACGCCATGGTCGACGACGCGCTGAAGGCGTCCTTCGCCAAGGACGTCCTGTTCCTGCGGCACGCGGGCCTGCACCCCGTCGTGGTGCACGGCGGCGGACCGCAGATCAGCGCACAGCTGCGGCGCCTGGGCCTCGAGCCCCGGTTCGAGGAGGGCCTGCGGGTCACCACCGACGAGACCATGGACGTCGTGCGCATGGTCCTGGCCGGTCAGGTGCAGCGCGAGCTGGTCGGGCTGCTCAACGAGCACGGCCCGCACGCGGTGGGCATGACGGGTGAGGACGCCCGCCTGATGACCGCCGTCAGACGCTACGCGCACCGAGAGGGCCGGCCGGTGGACATCGGGCGCGTCGGTGAGGTCGTCCACGTCGACGCCGGGATCGTGCAGGCCCTCATCGACGACGGACGCATCCCCGTCATCTCCTCCGTCGCCCGGCCCCAGGACGACAAGGACGCCGCCCAGGGCGGTGTCTTCAACGTCAACGCCGACACCGCGGCCGCGGCACTGGCCGCCGCGCTCGGCGCCGAGGCGCTGCTGATCCTGACCGACGTCGGGGGCCTGTACGCGAACTGGCCGCACAGCGACGAGGTGATCCCCCGCCTCAGTGCCGGAGAACTCAGCCGGCTGCTGCCCCGGCTGGCCTGCGGGATGATCCCCAAGATGGAGGGCTGCCTGTACGCCGTGAACCACGGGGTGCGCAGCGCCCGCGTCGTCGACGGCCGGGTCGAGCATGCCGTCCTGCTGCAGATCTTCACCGACGAGGGCGCCGGCACGGTGATCGTGCCGGACGCCGGCGCGGGCTTGGAGGAAGCGACGGCATGAACGAGGACCCGGGCCCGGGCCGGGCGGGCAGTGCGGCGGCGGCCTGACCTCGCCGGCAGACCCGTTTTCCGGGTGCCGCCCCGCCGCTCCTCAAAGTGGCGGGGCGGCGTTCGCGTTGCGGCCGGCCGCCTGGCTGCGGGGCCGTGTGGGGGCTCACGTCCGGCGGGTCTCCAGTTCGTTGGCGAGGCGCAGCCAGTGGTCGGCGCAGCGGCGTGCGGCCTGCGCGAGGATGTCGGCGCGGTGTCCGGGCACGCTGCGTGCCAGGCGCAGCCACTTCGCCTCGTCGCCGATCGAGTGGACGTTGAGCATCTGCAGCAGCATCCGGCCGGCCTCCGTGCGCAGGGAGGGGTCCTTGCACACGTTGGGCAGGAGCAGCCCGATGGCGGCCGCGGAGGCGCGTGTCGCGGGCCGGGGCGGGCCCGGCTGCGGGAGGGTCCCGGGGCCGGCGGGTGAACTCGCGCCGGGTGCGGGCCTTTTGGGCAGGAGGGGGTCCTGTCCCTGGCGTATGCGGTCGCGTACGTCCTTGGCGGTGGCGGTGGCGATGCCCGCCTGCTGGGCTATCTCCCGCAGTGATGCGGCGGGGTTGGCGGCGATGACCTGGCTGGCCCGCAGCCGTCCTTCGGTGGCCTGCAGCGGCCGGGTGCGCCCGTCGCGGCCCACGCGCGTGTTCAACTGCGCGTTCTGGTCACTTGAACGGCGCCGGATGGAGGCGACGGTGCCGGCGGCGAGGCCGGCGGTGGCGGCGATGCGCCGGTCTGACCAGTGCGGGCGGGCGTGCAGGATCCGCTGTGCCGCGGCCGTCCGGTCGGCCGGTGACAGCGGCAGTCCGTGGGTGGTGTTGAGCCGTACCGCCAGGGTGAAGGCCTCCGTCTGCCCGCCTTCGAAGAACTGTGCGTTGATGGTGGCATCGCCGCGCAGCCGCGCGGCCTTGAGCCGGTGCATGCCGTCGATGACGCGCATCGTCGCGCGGTGCACCAGGATCGGCGGCAGCGGCGACTTGAGGGCGGCGAGCATGCGGACGCGGTCGCTGTTCTCGCCGTCGATGCGCGGCGAGTCGGCGTCCAGCAGCGCGTCCAGGGGCACCGCGGCCACGCGGCGTCCCGGGGCCGGCTCCCCTGCCGCGGCGGGGCCGGACACAGCCGGTGCGCTGTCGGCGGTGATCAGGTGAAGACCCATCACAGGCCCCTGTCCCGCGCCGTGGCACCGGGCCGCCCGGCCGCCCGGCGGCTGCCGCGCACTTGTGCGGCGGTGTTCACGAGGTGCATGTCCACGTACGGCTCCCCTCTGCGGCCATAACGGCCACGAGGCACAAAATACCTGCCCGCCGGTTCTTTTCCACGTTCCGGTGGCCGATTTACGCGCGCCGGGGATGCGAACCGTAAGGAAACATACCCACCGGATTCCCGGAGTGTTGGGGCGGTGGTGCCGCCGGGCGGAATTCCGGGCCGCGGTCCGGGACAAGGGAACCGTGC
Source organism: Streptomyces sp. NPDC043867 (assembly GCF_056435845.1). Lineage (NCBI taxonomy): Bacteria > Bacillati > Actinomycetota > Actinomycetes > Kitasatosporales > Streptomycetaceae > Streptomyces > Streptomyces sp. NPDC043867. Next base: position 71,959 of record NZ_JBWKDS010000029.1, read on the forward strand.
CGCGGCGCAGGAATTCGCCGGGCCCCGGCATGCCCCGCGGGCACCGGGAAAGGAAGAAGAAAAAAAGGGGGGGTGCAGGGCGCGCGCGGGGCCCGGTGGCCGTGGGGTGTCCCGTCGGCGGGACAGCTCCGCCGGGCCTGGAGGGATCACGGGCCCGGCCGCGGGAGGGCACCGATGATGCCACCGGAAGACGGCGCCATGCCGCGGGGACGTTCGACGTGCACTCGTTCGAGTGCCGCTCCGGTACCCCTCCATCCCGCCCTGCGAGGGTTCTCACCGGTTATGGGACCCACCTCATGGAGGCATGATGACGCGTCAGGCCGGTCAGACCGCAGGGTCGCACAACGGCCCGGCAGCAGCTCCCGCGCAGCCCCCCGCACGCACCGCGGGTGCCGGGCCGCGCCGGGGCCAGGTGCTGACGACCAGGGTGGGTCTGCAGATGCCGGCCAAGATGGCCTACGACGAGTGGGAGCGGGCCGGGCGCCAGCTCGCCGACGTCCTGGACTCCTCGTCCTGGTGGCTGGGCGACTGGCTGGTGTACGGCAAGGACCACTACACCGACCGCTACCAGCGGGGGATACGGGCCGCGGGCCTGTCGTACCAGACCCTGCGCAACTACGCGTGGGTCTCGCGGCGTTTCGACCTCACCCGGCGCCGGGCCGCCCTGAGCTTCCAGCACCACGCCGAGCTGGCCTCCATGCCGGTCGAGGAGCAGGACCTGTGGCTGGAGCGCGCCGAGCAGCGGCAGTGGACCACCAAGCAGCTGCGCGGCGCCATCCGCGCCGCGCGCCACAGCGAGCAGCCGCCGCCCGCCGCCGCCGAGCCGAGCCGGCGCCTCGATGTCCCCGGCAGCCGTTTCCAGTGCTGGCACCGGGCCGCCCAGCAGCTGGGCGTCGACTTCGAGCAGTGGGTGATGGCCGTGCTGGACAGTGCGGCGGCCAGCGCCCTGCAGGAGCCGGGCACGGCCGGGGAGCGTGCGGAGGTCACCGGGCTCACGTCGGTCAAAAGCCTGCCCGCGCCGGCCGCGGACGCCGGTGCGGACAGCACCCGGCCCAAGGGCCCGGCGGAGCGGGTCCCGGTGGCCATCAGCGCCTGAACCCGCCGGCGCCGGGGCCACCGGCACCTCACGGCAGCCGGTTCATCAGCGCGGCGGTCTCGCGCTTGTAGGTGCACGCGCTCTGCCCGAACGACTCCCGTACCCGCTCGCGCACCTCGCCGGGCTGTTCCTGGCTGAGTTTGAACATGCCCTCGGCCCCGGTCACCGTGAACCGGAAGGCCCCCACGGCGGGCACGATCTTGCGGAAGTAGCCGAGCGAGTCGCTCATGTCCCAGCCGGTGCCGAACCCCTCCTCGAAGGCGCGCACGGTGGACTGCACCACGCCCAGCGTCTCCTCCGTCGAGGTGATCCTCTCCACCACGCCCCGGACGTGGACCGCGGTGAAGTTCCAGGTCGGGGCCGCCGGCGTCTTGTCGTAGACGGTGGGTGACACATAGGTGTGCGGGCCGGTGAACGTCAGCAGCAGCACGGCGCCCGTCTCCAGCGCCGCCCAGTGCGGGTTGGCCCGGTTCAGGTGCCCGAGCAGCGTGGTCCCCACCAGCTCGCCGCTCCGGTCGCCGGAGGTCTCGGGGTCGAAGATCACCGGCAGGTGGGTGGCGAACGGGCCGTCCTCGGCGCTGCCGTTGGACACCGCGAGCGCCAGCGGATTACCACGGATCAGATCCACCATCCACGAACTTTCCGGTTCGCGATAAAAGCTCGGAACGAACATCCGGAGTCACCTTTCGGCAATTGTCTCGGGGCACGGCAAAGGGGGCAGGACTCACCTGCGGGGAGCCTGCGTCACGCAGAAGCCTTGAGAATCCGCGCCGACCGTACCCCCGTCCCGTCGACGGGACAACGCTTTCGGATATCGAGCACCCGGCGGCGTCGTCGAACCGTCTTCATGCCGCCCTCTAGTTGCCTTTTAGACACTCTCCGGAGAACACTGTACGACGGTCTCTCGAGCCACCGGTCGAGTTTTTCAGACGCAAAGCGGGAGAATTTTCTATGGACATAACGGGTAGGCCCAGCCAAGAAATCTACGACGTGGTCGGTATCGGGTTCGGCCCGTCCAACATGTCGCTCGCGATCGCGCTGGAGGAACACGAAGCGAGCTCTCCGCAGCATTCGATCAAGTGCCACTTCTTCGAGCGGCAGCCCACGTTCGGCTGGCACCGGAACATGCTGCTGCCGTCGACGACGATGCAGATCTCCTTCCTCAAGGACCTGGCGACCTTCAGGAATCCGGCGTCCCGGTACAGCTTCGTCTCGTATCTGCACGCCTCGAACCGGCTGGTGCAGTTCGTGAACAACCAGGACTTCTTCCCGACCCGGCAGGAATTCCACCAGTACCTGGAGTGGGCGGCCGCCGGCCTCGACGACCGGGTCACCTACGGCGCCGAGGTCACCTCCATCCGGCCCGCCACCGGGGCCGGGGCCCCCGCCTCCGACCTCCTGCAGATCGAGGTGCGCACCGGCGACGGCACCACCAGCGTGGTCACCACCCGCAACGTGGTCGTCTCCACGGGCCTGGTTCCGCGCCTGCCCGAGGGCGTCAGCGGTAACGAACGGGTGTGGCACAGCTCGCAGTTCCTGAGCCGCTTCAACGCCTTGGCCCCGGGCGACCTCAAGAGCGTGGCGGTGGTCGGCGCCGGCCAGAGCGCGGCCGAGATCACCCGGTTCCTCTACGACTCGCTGCCGCACGCCGAGGTCAGCGCGGTCATCCCGTCCTACGGCTACTCCGTGGCCGACGACACCCCCTTCGCCAACCAGGTGTTCGACCCCAGCGCCGTCGACCAGTACTACTTCGGCACCGAGCGGGCCCGGGACTCGTTCTGGCGCTACCACCGCAACACCAACTACTCGGTGGTCGACGCGGACGTCATCCGGGCCCTGTACCAGCGCTCGTACGACGAGCAGGTGCGCGGCAGCCAGCGGCTGCACTTCCGCAACCTCACCCGGGTCGCCGAGATCCAGCAGGCCGGCGACACGACGCGGGTTCTCCTGCACTCGCTGCTCGACGACCGCAGGGAGGAACTGGCCGTCGACGCGCTGGTGTTCGCCACCGGCTACGACGGCCTGGACCCGGCCCGCCTGCTCGGCGACTTCGATGAGAACTTCGAGCGCGACGAGGTCGGCAGGCACCGGATCACCCGCGACTACCGCCTCGTCGCCGCATCGGGGCCCGCCTGCGGCGTCTACCTCCAGGGCGGCACCGAGCACAGCCACGGCCTGTCCTCGGCCCTGCTGTCGAACATCGCGGTGCGCAGCGGCGAGATCGCCGACTCCATCGTGCTGCGGCGCGCCGAGCGGGAGCTGGACAGCAGCCGCGCCGTCGAGGTCGCCGACGTCGCCGAGGTCGCGTCCTCGGCCGCCTGAGAAGGCACACCACGGGGGTGGGTTCCGGCTGCTGTCGCCGCAGCACCGCAGCCCACCCCGCGGCGGTTTCACCACGGCGTTTTCACACCGCGCGCCGTTCATACCGTCCGGCGCGGCCCCTTCGTATTCCACTGCCCCTCGAGCCGTCCGCGACCCGTTTTGGAGCGGGGAATGGGATATCCGTCAGGGGAGGAATCCGGTGGTGTCGGAAAAGCGGGAAAGCAGTCGCCTCCGGGGGCGAGTTGACGGGAATCGGTGTTCCGCCGGGCCGCGTCCGCGCGCCATGATGACGGCACAGCCGACGCCCGGGCCGGCAGGTGTTCACCTTCCCAAGAGCCCGCATCCCGGCCAAGTGTTCTCGTGCGGTGTTCAAGCGCATGTCCACCGGTCATCAGGGCCCGGCCCGTGGCCGGCCCCCACCAGAAGGAGTCGTTCCCATGAGCGCCAACTGCCCGGCCGGCTGCCTCGTTGCCCGGCGTGCGAGGTCGTGGTGAGCGCCGGGGTGCACCCGGCGCTGGCCAAGGCCCGGTCCATCGGCGACGCCCTGCCGTGGCTGGCCCGCCACCAGGGCCGCACGGTCGTCATCAAGCTGGGCGGCCACGCCATGGTCGACGAGGACCTGACGGCGGCCTTCGCCCGCGACGTGGTCTTCCTGCGCTACGCGGGGCTGCGGCCCGTGGTGGTGCACGGAGGAGGCCCCCAGATCGATGCCGAGCTCGCACGGCGCGGCCTGGCGCGCGAGTTCAGGGGCGGGCTCAGAGTCACCTCGCCGCCCGCGATGGACGTGGTGCGCATGGTCCTGGCCGGGCAGGTGCAGCGCGAGCTGGTCGGGCTGATCAACCGCTTCGGCCCGCTCGCCGTCGGCATGACCGGCGAGGACGCGGACACCCTGACCGCGGTGCGGCACGTGCCGTGGATCGACGGGGAACCGGTGGACGTCGGCCGGGTCGGCGACATCACCGGCGTGGACACCGGCGCCCTGGACAGCCTGCTGGCCGACGGCCGGATCCCGGTCGTCTCACCGCTCGCGCGCAGCGCCGAGGACGGCGCGGTCTACAACGTCAACGCCGACACCGTGGCAGCGGCACTGGCGGCCGCCCTGCGCGCCGAGGCGCTGGTCATGCTGACCGACGTCGCGGGCCTGTACGCGGGCTGGCCGCACAGTGAGGAGGTCATCGGGCGGCTGACGGCCGGCGAGCTGGAGAAGCTGCTGCCGGAGCTGAGCGAGGGCATGGTCCCCAAGATGACCGGCTGCCTGCACGCCGTGCGCGGCGGCGTGGGCGCGGCCCGGGTCATCGACGGCCGGATCCCGCACGCGGTCCTGCTGCAGATGTTCACCGACGACGGCACCGGCACGGTGATCGTGCCGGACCCGCACGAGGCCGAGGTCCTGGCGTGAACGGCCACCGGCCGCAGCGGTCGTGTCCTGGCGGCCGCCGCCGGGAGGGCGGCACCCGCACGACGACACTCCAGCGAAGGCGAGGGCAGTGCCCGTGACCCACACCCCCTGGTTCCCCCCGCCCGGCGGCCGCGGTGAGGCCCCGCCGTCATCCGCCCCGCCCGGCGGGCGGGGTGAGGCCCCGCCGTCATCCGGCGCGTCCGCCGCGGCCGGCCCGGACGGGGAGGCGGCCGGCTGTCCGGCTGCGTCCCTCCCGCCCCGGGCCCGGCTCGTCCTGCTGGATTCCCGGCCCGGAACCGGCGTGCTGCCCGCGGCGGACGAGCCCGCCGCGCACCTGAGCGTCCTGCCGGCGTACCGGGACACCGCGCCGGCCGAGCCGGCAGGGCAGGCCGCGGTGTCGGGGCCGGGTGATGGCGCCTTGCGGGCGGCGCCGCGCAGTGATCCGCCCGACGCCCTCATCCGCATGCGGTTCGCCGACGCGCTCACCCTCGAACGGGCCGGCGCCGCGTTCGGCGCCGTCGCGCACCCCGGGCCCGGCGAGGCGAGCTGCGACCTTGTCACGCTCACCCTGCAGATTCCCGGCGACGCCGGCGTGCAGACCCTGCGGGCCGTGCTGGCCGCCCTGGACGCGGCGGCGCTGACCCCCGAGTCGCTGACCGTGCACACGCACGAACTCGACGACCTGTTCGCCGCGTTCACCAGCCTGCCCTGAAGCGGCGGGCGGGGCCGTCCCCGGCCCCGCCGGCCCAGGCGCGCGGCACCGTGCCCGGCGGCGGCCGCGGCGGCGGGGTGTCAGGACAGCGTGAGGGTGCAGCACTTGACGCTGCCGCCGGCCTTGAGCAGCTCCCCCAGGCTCACCCCGACCGGGTTGAAGCCGCGTTCCCTGAGCTGGGCGATGAGCCCGGTGGCCGCCTGGGGCAGCAGCACGTTGAGGCCGTCGCTGAAGGCGTTGAGGCCGAACACCGCGGCGTCCTGGGCGCGGGCGAGGATCGCGTTGGGGAACATCTCCCGCAGCACCGCCCGGCTGCCGGGGCTGAAGGCCGCCGGGTAGTACATGACCTCCTCCGGGGAGAGCACCGCCAGCGCCGTGTCCAGGTGGTAGAAGTCGGGGTCGACCAGGGTCAGGCCGGTCACGGGCAGGCCGAAGAACTCCTGGGCCTCGGCGTGCGAGCGGGGGTCGGTGCGAAAGCCGGTGCCGGCCAGCATCCGGCGCCCCACGCGCAGGTAGTCGCCCTCGCCCTCGTTGATGTGCTCGGGCCACAGCAGGTCGGTGAAGCCGTCCTGTGCGAACCAGTCGAGGTAGGCCGGGCCCTCCGCGGTGCGCTGCCGGTGCCGGAACCGGGCGCCGAGCACCTTGCCGTCCACCACGGTGGCGCCGTTGGCGGCGAACACCATGTCCGGCAGGCCCTCGATCGGCTCGATGACCTCGACGCTGTGCCCGAGCGAGAGATACAGCTCCCGCAGCTGCTCCCACTGCAGCAGGGCCGTCCCGGCGTCCGTCGGCTTGTGCGGGTTCATCCACGGGTTGATGCGGTAGGTCACGTCGAAGTACTGCGGGCGGCACATCAGCAGGCGGTGCGCGACCGCCCTGCGTGCCGTGCGGGGAGCCTGTTCGTCGACGGTGTCGGTGTGGGCGGCCACGGCGGGTTCCTCCTTGTGTTCTTCGTGGGAGAGGCGGGGGCGGGCCCGGCCCGGCGGGGTGTGCCGGGCCGGCCGCCCGGGCCCGCGAACGGGCTCTGGTCCGGGCGTGGGGGTGTCGGGCGCGGTGCGCGCCCGCTCCCCCGTGGGTCGACGCGCCCGCCCTCGTCGGGTGACGGCAGGCGGGCGCGGACAGGGAGGTGATGAGCACGGCCACTGTAGGCAGGGGCGCGGCTCCGCGTCCCGTGCGTGGTGCGGAACTTCGAGTTCAGCTGAAGCGGCGTTCCACCTCACGCCACCGGGCGCCGGGCCCAGGGCCCCGGCTGTCCAGGTCAGGTCAGGTCGTCGCGGGTCACCCGGCGGTGCGCGGTGCGCCAGGTGCCGTGGGTGCGGACCAGGACGTCCTGCATGACGCACACGTACAGGACCTTGGAGCTGCTCTGGGGGGGCGTGGTGTGCACCAGGGCCGAGCAGCGGGTGTGCAGGGTCCCCTCGGGCCGGGGATGGACGTCGAGCATGCCGACCCAGTGGTGGAGGCGGGCGCCGGCCTGCCGCAGCCGTGCCGCGCCGGCGCGCTCGTAGCGGGCGAGCCCGGTGCGGGCTGCCACCGGCCCGGGCAGGAAGGGCAGTTCGAGGACGGCGTCCTTGGTGAAGGTGGCCGCCCAGGAGTGGGTGTCGTGTGTGTCCAGGAGCTGCATCTGGTGGGCGTAGAAGTGCTGCGCCTGCGCGTACAGGGCGGCGAACTCCTGGCCGGGCCAGGCGGGTTGGGTGCTGTGCGCCAGCTCGACGGGCATGATCTCAGCCTCCGCTTTTGTCCGTGGCCAGGTCGTGTCCACGGGGGTGGTGAGGGACGCCGGGGGAACCCGCGTGAGGGATCCGGACTCGGCAGGGGCAGTCTCCGCGTCCGGGATCGAGCATCTTTCGCATACCCCTCAAGTGCTGTCGGCGCGGCCCGCTCCGGTGCCCGCCGGGCCCGGCGGTACGGGGCCGGCGGTGGCTGTCCACTGTCCGTCTCAGGCGGCTGCGCGGGGCTGGGGGGCGGGCTCGCGGTGCTGTGCGGGCAGGGCGCGGCGGGCCCGGGTGACCGAGGGGCCGATGGCGGCCGTGCCGGCCAGGAAGAGGGCTGCCAGGGCCAGCCAGCCCAGCGGGCCGTGGCCCACGACCAGGAAGCAGACCAGGGCGGGGCCGAGGGTGGCCTGGATGACCACGTGCAGGTGGAAGGCGCCGAGGTATTCGCCGCGGGCGTGTTCGGGGGCCAGGGCGAAGCCGAGGCCGAAGCCGCTGGCGGACTGCCACAGTTCGGCCAGGGTGAACAGCAGGACCGCGGCGAGGGCGAGCGCGCCGGTGGCGAAGGACTGGGTGAGTGTGCCCGCCGCCAGGACGGCGCAGGCCAGGACGCTCACCAGTCCCGCTCTGCGGCCCGCGGCGACGGCGCCGTCCAGGTTCTCCGAGCCGCGGGCCGCCGCGACCTGGAAGAGGACCACCAGGACGGTGTTGACGGCGAGGATCAGCGGGACGGTGCCGTGCGGCAGCGCGGTGTTCCGGACGATCCACAGCGGGATGCCGGCGAGCAGGACCGCGCTGTGCAGGGCGAGCAGGCTGGAGGCGCCGATGACGGCGAGGAAGGGCAGGTCGCGCAGGACACCGAAGGCTCGGCCGGGGCCGGCGGCGGCCCGGGCACCGGTCACGGGCAGTTTCAGCACCAGGGCGGCCGCCAGCAGGAAGGTCAGGCCGTTGCCGAGCGGGAGCAGGCTCAGGGCGTCCTTGCCCAGGGCGATCAGCGCGGCGGCCGCCAGCGCGCCGGCCGAGAAGCCGGCGTTGAACAGGGAGCGCAGTGCCGCCCGGGCGGTGACGCGTTCCCCCTCGGGGACCAGGTCGGCGATCAGGGCGCCGAAGGCGGGTCCGCAGCCGTATTCCAGGGCGCCGGTGACCACGACCACGGGGAAGTAGGCGGCGGGTGAGTGCACGGCCGGGTAGAGGGCGTAGGCGCCGGCCAGGAGGAGCAGCAGGACGGTGAGCAGGCGCCGGGCGCCCGCCTTGTCGGTCAGGCGGCCGAAGACCAGGCCGGCGGCGAAGCCGCTGAGGCCGGCGAGGGAGAGCCCCAGGCCCACGACGGTGGCGGGCAGGTGGGCGACGGTGACGAAGTAGACCGCGGAGCCGGCCATGAACAGGCCGTTGCCGAGGCTGTCGGCGAAGTGCAGCGCGCCGAGCGTCCTGGCCGGTCCGCGCAGGGACGAGAACGTGCGCTCGATGAACGTTTTCACCATGGTGGGTCCCCTCGTCGTCGGTTGCGGTGCGGTGGCGCCTGCCGGGCGCTCAGGCGGCGTTGCGGGCGGGCGGCGGGAGGCCGGGGGTCCAGGCGGGAGCGACGGCCACCGTGCTGAGGCCGGGCGCGGCCAGGTGGGTGGCGGCGGCGCGGGCCACCTCGTGCGCGCTCAGGGAGCGCAGCCGGTCCTCGTAGCCGGCCGGCCAGGTCGCGGGCAGGCCGCCGGCCAGCACGGCGGCGTAGGTGGAGGCCAGTCCGGAGCGGGAGGAGCAGGCCATCGCCATGGAACCGACGGCGTAGTTCTGGGCGTTGTGCAGTTCGCGGGCGGTGAAGGCGCCCTGTGCCAGGCGCTGGGTCTCCTGGGTGATGAGGGCGAGGGCGAGGGCGGCGCCGTCGTGGCGTACGTCGGCTTCCACGGTCAGTACGGCGCCGGCGCCCAGGGGGTCAAGGACGGCGCGCGGCGCGTAGGCGAGGCCTTCGCGTTCGCGCAGGACGCGGGTGAGGCGGCTGGCGTAGTAGCCGCCGAGCATGAGTACGGCCAGTTGCAGTGCCGGGTAGTCGTGGTGGCCGCGGCCGGGGACCAGGGCGCCCAGGCGCAGCAGGGTCTGCGGGGTGTCGGGGTGCAGGACGGTGGTGCGCGGGCCCGGGGCGGGCGGGCCCGGGGCGGGCGGGGGTGTGCTGGGGGCGGGCGGCGGGCTGGGGTGGGTGGCGCCGGTTTCGGGCAGCAGGGCCAGGGCCTGGGCCAGGAGGTCTTCGGCGGGGCCGGGGCCGACGGTGACGCTGCGGCGGCGGGCGGGGTCCGCGCCGTGCAGCAGGGCCGCGGTGTGCGGGCCCTGGACGTCGGCGCTCTGGGCGGCGGTGGCGGCGCGGCCGTAGGGGTGGGGGCCGTAGACGGCGGTGAGGAAGTGGGTGCGGGCCAGGTGGGCGGGTGCGGTCCTGGCGGCGGTCAGGCGCTCTGCGACGCGGCCGGCGGCCTCGCGTACCCGGCGGGTCTGGTGGGGGCGGCCGGTGTCGAGGCAGTCGCGGATGCGGGCGCAGGCGGCGGTGAGGTCGTCGGCGAAGGTGCGTACGGCGATGACGGCGCGGTCGCTGCGTGTCTCCACCCTTACGGTCGCCAGGTCCGCGGCGGCTTCGGTGAGGGTCTCGCGCAGGGCTTCGGCCAGCACCTCGACCCGGGCCTGGTGCGGGCCGGGGGCCGGGGTCAGCGGGAACAGCAGCCTGGCTTCGGCGAGTTGGCCGGTTCCGGGGCGCCGCAGGGCGACGGCGGTGCCGCGGGCGGTGCTGTTCTCCAGGTGCGGGGGTGCGGTGAAGCAGGGCGTGGGCGTGCGTGTGGGTGCGGGTGTGGGTGTGGGTGTGGGTGTGGTGGGGGTGCTCATGCGGCGGCTCCTGTCCGGCCCGGGGCTGGTGTGCGCGTGGTGGGGGCGGGCAGGCTGGTGATGCGGGCGGCGGGGGCGGTGGCGTAGCGGTGTGCGGCGGCGGCCACCTCGGTGTCGGTGAGGCGGTGCAGGGCGTCGGGCAGGGCGGCCAGGTGGAGCGGGTCGCCGTGGACGGCGGCGCCCACGCACAGCCAGGACGCCTGGCTTGCCACGGAGTCCAGTTCGGCGTGCAGGGCCAGGGCGAGCTGTCTGCGGATGCGGGCCAGGGGTGCGGTGAGCGGCACGGTGCCCCGGGCGATGGCGTGCAGGACGGAGCGCAGGCAGTGTTCGCCCTGGTCGGGGTCGGTGTCGGCGGGGTGGGGGAAGTCCACGGCGAACAGGGCGTCGCGGGCGACGTCGAAGGGGTTGCCGGTGCGGTGGGCGCGGGTGCGGAAGGCGCCCCAGGTGCGCCTGGCCGGGGGGTGGCAGGCGCAGTGGGTGCCGCGGGTTTCCAGCAGTTCGCCGAGCAGGACGGCGGCGAGGTGGGCGCCGGGGTCGGTGGCCGGGTCCGGGGTGCGAAAGCCCAGGGCGGTGCGGGCGGTGCGGGCGATGTGTTCGGTGCGCGTGGCCCGGCGGTCGGCGGTGAGCGGCTGCTCGGGGAGGTGGGTGCGGGTGCGGGCGGTGCGTGGGGGCAGCGGGGACAGGCGCTGGTGCACCAGGTCGCGGGCGTGGGCGGCGTCGAAGTCGCCGACGAGGGCGAGGTGCACGTCGGCGGGTGCGTAGGACTCGTCGAAGAAGTGCCGCAGGGCGGCGGGGTGGAGGTCCTGGAGGGCGTCGATGTCGCCGTATCCGTTGTGCCGGTTGTGCCAGGTGTCGTGGAGCAGGGCGGGCAGGTCGAACAGGACCAGTCCGCCGTGCGGGCGCTGGAGCATGTTGCGGCGTATCTCGGCCTGGACGACGGCGATCTGTGCCGTGACGTGGCCGGCTCCCAGGTCGGGGTCGCTGAGCCTTTCGTGTTCGATGCGCAGTCCCAGGTCCAGTGCGCCGGCCGGCAGGACGGCGGTGTACTGGGTGTAGTCGGCCGCGGTGCGTGCGTTGGTCATGCCGCCGGTGGCGGCCACGGCGTCGGTGAGGGGTCTGCTGCTGGAGGCGCCCTGGGCCAGGACGTGTTCGAGGAGGTGGGCTGCGCCGGCGGCCGGTTCGTTGCGGAATCCGGTGCCGACGTGCAGGCAGGTGGCGACGACCTGGCAGCCGGGCAGCGGCTGCAGCAGGACGCGCAGGCCGTTGTCCAGGCGCAGGGTGGTGGGCTGCTCGCTCATCGGGGCTCCTGGTCCGGCAGGGGTGTGTCGGTGCGCAGTACCGAGTAGAGGATCTGGTCGTGCCAGCGGCCGGCGCGCCACTGGGCGCTGCGCAGGGTGCCCTCGCGGGTGAAGCCGGCTTTTTCCAGGGCTCGTTGTTCGGCGAGGTTGGCGTGGTCGGTCCAGGCCTGGATGCGTTCGGCGCGGGTGTGGGCGAAGAGGTAGCGGGTCAGGTGGTGCTGGGCGGCGGTGCCGGTGCCGCGGCCGCGGCAGGCGGGGAACAGGCCGATGGCGATGGTCCAGCAGGAGGAGGTGTCGGGGCGTCCCCAGGCGGCGGGAAACCATTCGACGCGGCCCGCGGCGGTGCCGTCGGCGGTGACGGTGAGGGTGCCGCCGTCGGGTCCAAGGAGTGCGTTGTCGGCGAAGCGGGCGCGCAGCCGGTGGGCGGGGGTGAATCCGAACCACTGGTGGGGGCCGGTGCCCTCGGGGGTGGTGAACTCCCGCTCGAAGAGGTCGAGGTCGCCGGGGGTGACGGGCCGCAGGGACACCTCGGCGTTCATGGGGTGGGCTCCTTGTGCGGTGTGCGGGGGTGTGCCGCGCCGAGGTGTCCGGCGGGCAGCGGGGCGGGGGCGTCGGTGACCGCGCGCCAGCCGGGGGGTGTCAGTGCGCGGCGCAGGTCGCGGTGGCCGGCCAGCCAGCGGCAGGCGAAGCGCACCAGGTCGCGCAGTGGTACGGCCCGGCACAGGGCGCCTGCGACGCGGGTGGTGGCCAGGGGGCCGGCGGCTGCTTCGTAGGCGGCGCCCAGGGCGTCGAAGTCGCCTTCCCATACGAGGAGTTCGGGTATCTCCTGCCAGTGGGTGCGGCCGGGTGTGCGGGATGTGGGCAGCGCCCACATCCCGGCGCGGCGGCCGGGGTAGGCGGTGGCGTACTCGGCCAGGTGCAGGGCGGTGCATTTGTGCCAGGGGGTGCCGAGCATCAGCACGGTGGCCTTCAGGTCCCACAGCCGGCCCAGGGGGCCGTGGGCGGCGAGCCGCCAGGGGTGCGGGTGGTGGCGCACGATGTGTTCGGCGAGGGGGCCCTGGGCGGTGAAGGAGACGTGGGGGTGGGTGGAGCGGTGGGCGGCGGGCTGGGTGCGCAGGAGTTCGGGCAGGGCGCCCATGGTGCGGGCGGCGGGGGTGCGCCGGGGGTCGAAGGGGGGCATCTGGGCGGCGGTGTCCGGGTCGGCGGCGGCGTGGGCGAGGTCGGGTGCGCGCCAGGTGCGGGGGTGGGACAGCTGGGGGGTGAAGGCGGGCATGACGAGGGTGCCCTGGGGGCCCAGGGTGTCGCGCAGGGCGAGCAGGACGCTGTGGGCGCCGCCGACGACGTAGCCGAAGGAGCTGAGTGAGGTGTGGGCCAGCACGGTGGTGCCGGGGCGGATGCCCAGGGTTTTCAGGCCGTGGGCGAGTGCGGACCTGGTGATGACGTGCCGGGCGGTCATGACGCCGCCTGCGCGGCGGGGGCGGTGGCGGGGGTGGTGGGGGTGAGTTCGTCGGCGGCCGCCGACAGGACCCAGCGGTACCAGGCGCGGATGTTGCCGGGCCGGCTGAGGGGGTGTGCCTCGGAGCGGAAGAACGCCACTTCGCTGCGCACGCCCTGGCGGGCGAGTGCGCGGTGGGTGCGCAGGGTCTCGGTGGGCGGTACGAGGCCGTCGTGCAGTCCGTGCGAGAGCAGTACCCGGGTGCCGGGCCGTACGGGGCGTGCAGTGAGGCTGTTGAGCTGGTAGAGCGGGCGGCGTTCGGTGGGGTCCCCGAATTCGCGGATCCACTGCCAGCCCACGTCGCTGCCCTCGGCGACCTGGGTGAGGTCCAGGGGTGCGCCGTGGGTGACGACCAGGTCGGGGTTGAGGAGTTCGGCGGTGGTCAGGGCCAGGTAGCCGCCGAAGCTGCCGCCCATCAGGGCCAGCGGGGAGTCCAGCAGGCCCTCGGCGGCGCGGACCGCCTCGACCTGGGCGGCGGCGCAGGCGGCACTTCCGCCGCGCCACTGGCGCCAGCCGGTGCGTACGGCGTTGGGGTAGCCGAGGCTCATCGGCGGTTCGACCAGGACGACGGCGAAGCCGCAGGCGACGAACGGCCAGGGGTTCCAGCGCCAGGACCATTCGCTCCAGCTGTTGAACGGGCCGCCGTGGTAGAGGACGACGGTGGCGCGGGGCGGGGTGTCCTTGGGCAGGCACACCCAGCTGGCGACCTCGCCGTGGGTGCCGGGGATGTTCTGGGGCCGGTGGTGCAGGCGGCCCGGCAGCGGTGGCGTGTGGGCGGACACGACGTGTTCGGCGGTGCCGGTGTCCAGGGTGCTCACCTCCAGCGCGGGCGGGGTGCCGGGGGCGGAGGTGAGGACGGCGGCCCGGCCGGTGTGGATGCGGGCGTTCATCACCGACGCCCGCAGGGGCACCGGCCGCCAGGTGGCGTGGTCCAGGTCGTGGACGTACAGGCCGCGGCGGGGTCCCAACTCGGCGGTGCACACCAGCCGGCGCGGTCCGTCCCAGCCCACCGGGCGCTGCCACAGGCCGTTCTCGGCGCTCAGCAGGGCGGGCTGGTGCAGGTGTGCGCCGACCAGGCAGGCGTACTGGGTGACGGGTTCGTTGTCCTTGTGCCGGGTGGTGGCGAGGTAGGCGACCTGCCCGCCGGGGCCCTGGACGGGGTAGCACAGGTCGAGGGTGCCGCAGAACAGTTCACCGGCGGTGTCGCCGTCCTGGGCGTTCAGGGCCAGCAGTCCGAAGTTGCGGACGCCGTGGCGGTGGTGGCGCTGGGCTCCCAGGAGCAGGGTGGCCGCTGTGGCCCAGGCCGCCTCGCCGGTGAGGGCGAGGCCTTCGGGGACGGCGGGGGTGAGCCGGTGCGGGGCGCTGCCGTCCAGCGGCAGCAGGTGCAGGTGCCAGTCGCCCTGGGGCTGTTTGGCGTGGCTGAGGGTCATGTCGCTGCCCTGGGCCCAGACGGCGTCGGAGCCCGTCAGCAGGCCCTGGGGGTGTTCTCCGGGCCCGCCGAAGGTGGTGGTGGTGACGGCGATGCAGGTGCCGTCCGGGCGGGGGGCGAGGGCGGCCACCTGTCCCTGGACGCTCAGCAGGACCTGTTCCCCGGCGCCGTCGGCCCGGCGCCGCACCACCAGGGTGCGTCCCTGCTCGCGGCGCACGCACACGTAGCCGCCCGGCACGGGAAGCGCCTTTGTGCCCCAGGGCATCGTCCAGGTGTGTTCCCAGCTGCCGTCCGGGCGGCGCCGGTAGTGCAGCAGGTGCGGCTGCTCGGCGCCGTGCCGGGTGGGGACGTCCACGCGCAGCAGCAGTCCGTCGTCGCCGTGGGCGGCCACCTCGGTGGGGCGTGGTTCGGTGCACAGCGCTTCGGCCAGCGCTTCGGCCGGCGCCAAAGGGGTGGGGGGCGGCGGGGTGGGGGTCATCGGGCTGCCGCCGCCGGGGCGTGCAGGAGCCGGGCGATCAGGGTGAGGTCGAAGGCTGCGGCCAGGCGGGCGGCTTCGGCGCTGTCGCGCAAGCCGCGTTCCAGCGCGCACAGCCGGTACTCGTGGTCCGATCCGGCCTGCCACAGTTCGCGCAGCAGGGCGTGCCGGTGTGCGGTGGGGGCGGGCTGCGCGCCGGGCGGCAGCAGCAGCCGCAGGCAGTGCTCCTCCAGTTCGTCCAGGGTGGTGCCGGTGACTGCTTCGGCGGGCAGGTCCTGGTAGACGAGGCGGCCGGGCGGCAGGCGGAAGGTGCGGGCCAGGAGCCGTTCGTCGGTGCTCCAGGCGGTGGTGGCCTCGGTGGCGCGGGCCAGCTGGGCGTCGGGGCGGGGGGCGGGGGCGAAGCCGGCGGCGCCAAGGACCTGCCCCGCGGTGGCGGTAGCGCCGACGGCGGTGGTGGTGGTGGCCAGGCGCAGGGCGTAGGCGCGGTGCCGGTCGGGGAAGTCGGCGGCGAACAGCTGCAGGCAGGCCAGGGCGAGGCGGGCGCTGACGGCGGAGCCGGGCTTGAGGGGGCGGTGTTCGAAGTCCCATTCCCGGCCGTAGGAGCTGGGCCAGGCGTCGGCGGTGCCGGCGGCGGCGGGGGGCGGTACGGGGTGGGCGGCCAGGGTGTCCAGGGCGTGGCGGGCGTCGCGGGTCTTGATGTCGCCGTGCCGGGCCAGGTGGTCCAGGAGCAGGTCCATGGCGGCGCGGTCGGCTCCGGCGGTGTGGCGCAGTCCCGCGGCGGAGCGCTGGGTGAAGTGCAGGCGGGCGGCCGCCTGTTCGAGGCGGGTGGCCTGGCCGGTGTCCAGGTGCTGTGTGCTGAGCAGTTCGGTCAGGGCGTGCCGTATGCAGACCATCGCCTCGGTCAGGCGGCGGGCGCCGGCGCTGTCGTCGGTGTGCAGGACGGCGACGTCGGCGTCGGCGTTCAGGCGTCCGGCGCGGGCCTCGGCGTACACGTGGCCCAGGCCCTGCATGCCGAAGCCGGCCAGTTCGGCGGCGCGCAGCGCGCCGAGGCTGGCGGTGCCGGTGACGTGGACGCCGCGGGCGAGCTGGGCGAGGATCTCCTTGTGCCGGACGGGCGCGAAGTGCTGGTAGACGCCGTCCACGATCAGTATCTGGTCGCCGGGGCGCAGGCACAGGTCGAAGAGGTCGCCGTGGCGTACGGGCGGCCGGTATTCGAAGGGTCCTGCGGGCCGTTGGGGCGGGGGCAGGGTCGGGCCGACGAAGGCGATGCGGCGGGGGGTCACGCGAAGCTCCTGCTGGCGAGGGACTGCGGGCGGGGGTGCTGGAGGGTGAGTCCCAGGCCCGGTGCGAAGATCTGGACGACGGCGGGCCACGGCTGCCGGCCGGGGGTGAGGTCGACGGCGATCACGGGCCGGCCGGTGGTGCGGTGCACGGCGGTGACCAGGTTTTCCAGTGTCCGGCCGAGCGTGGCGCAGGGCCGGGGTGTGTGCGGCATCGCTTCGGTGCGCCGTGGTGTGGGGCGGGGCCGGCCGGGCGGGGCGGCCAGGCGGCGGTAGGTCCATTCGGGGATGTCGTCGCGTCCGCCGCTGATGGCGGAGCCGCGGCTCTGGACGGCTTCCAGCAGGGCCCGTTCGGCGGCGGTCGCCGGGTCGGTGTGGCAGCCGGAGCCGGCGAATATCTGCCACATCTCGGGCTGGGTGAGCCAGCAGGTGTAGGCCCAGGTTCCGGGTACGGAGGGGATGCGTTCCAGGGTGACGTCGGCTCCGGCGGCGTGGATGCGGGCGATGACCGCGCCGAGGCGTTCTCCGACGGTGTCCAGGTCGGTGGCGGTCGCGTCGCCGTCGCGCAGCCGGGCCAGGGCGTCTCGTTCGACGGCTTCGAGCAGTCCGTGGAGTGCGGCTTCGACGTGGTCGTTGCCGGAGGCGAGGCCGTTGGTGGTGGTGACGAAGGTGGCCGGCTGCCAGCGGTCGGCGGCCCAGCCGCGCAGTCCGACCGCGGCGGCCGGGACCAGGGCGGGCCGGCCCGCTGCCAGGTCCCAGCCCGGGGTCCAGTCAAGGACGGTGCGCTGGTCGGCCAGTGACACGGGGTGCAGGGACAGCTCGCCGACCTCGTAGCCGGGGGTGAGCGCGCGGGCGCTGTCGCGGGTGACGCGGGCGGGGCGGGCCTGTTCGGCGACGGCGACCTCGAGGGATTCCATGACGGCGGAGATGCGGGCGGCGTCGGGTGAGATGCCTTTGCCGGCGCTGGCGACCAGGGTGGCGGCGGCGGGCCTGATCGCCGTCCACACCGGGACGTCGAGGATGTCCAGGCCGGTGAGGTCGGCGACCCGGGTGATGCCGCGGGCGGACAGCTGCGGGGCGAGGCGGGCCCAGGTGTCGTCGAGGGCGGTGGTGCGCAGGGTTCCCTCGGTGACGGCCGCGGGTCCCCCGCCGCTCATCCAGGGGGCGCGGCGGGCGCCCTGGCGCCATGTCACCGGTGTTCCCTGCGCAGGGTGACGGCGGCCCGCGTCACCGCTTGTTCGTCCACGGCGGCGAGGTGGGCGAGCAGGGCTGCGCGCAGCAGTTCGGTGCGCTGGTTGAGGGTGTGCCGGTGGTGGTGGTCGTGCAGGGCCTTGAAGGCCGGGTCGCCGAGGAAGCCGGCGAGGATCACCTCGGCGAGGTTGTGCGCGGTGGGTTCCTCGACGGTGATGGCGACGTGGATGGAGTTGCCCTGGCGTGCGGTGGCGTAGTGCGGGGTGCCGTGCGGCATGTACAGCACGTCGCCCGGGCGCAGCGTCATCTCGATGCGGTGTTCGTCGGGGATGGGCCCCTCGTGCAGGGTGGAGTCGCTGGTGGAGGTCTCGTCGATGCGGCCCACCACCCAGTCCTTGACGCCGGCGACCTGCATGATGAAGACGTGTGCGCCGTCGGTGTGGGCCTGCATGGCGGTCTTGCCGGGCGGGCTGAGGAAGACGAAGGACTCCAGGCCGCCGCTGAAGTGGGGCTCCAGGGCCTTGACCAGGGTGCGGATGCGCGGGTGCCAGTGCTCGGCCTGGTTGAACTTGAAGGTGGCGCCGGCCGCGAAGTCCTGGCGGATGCGTTCGGGTTCGATGTAGCCGGGCAGCTCGTGGCCCACGACGCGGCGCTTGCGGGTCATGTCGCTGATCGCGGTGCGCACGCCCTCGTTGAAGACGGTGAAGTAGGGGCGGGACAGCAGGCCGCACTCGGCCTCGTCCCACATCTCCTGCTCGGTGATGAGCCGGCCGAGGTCGCTGTGCGCGCGCAGCAGGACGGGCTGGTTGGCCCAGTGGTCGCGGAAGAAGGCGTCGGTGTCGCCGACCAGGTGCTCCAGACGGGTGGGCACCACGTCGTACCCGGACGCGTCGTGCCCGGCGGACGGGTCGTGCCCGGTGGGCGCCGGGGCGTAACTGGCGGACGGGTCCTGCCCGTTGGGCGCCGGGTCGTGGCCGTTGGGCGCCGGGGCGTGTCCGGTGGGCGGGTCCTGTCCGGTGGGCGCCGGGGCGTAACTGGCGGACGGGTCCTGCCCGTTGGGCGCCGGGTCGTGGCCGTTGGGCGCCGGGGCGTGTCCGGTGGGCGGGGCCGGGGCAATCTCGTGGATCTCGGTGGTCGTGGTGGTCATCAGCCGATCGCCTCCCGCATCGTCTCGAGCGCCGTGCGCGCCCAGCGGTCGCCGTCCAGTGTCTTGGCCTGCTCGGTCAGGGCCGAGCGGACCTCGCTGGTGCGGGCCGGGAGCCGGCGGGTGTGGAAGTGGTGCACGAGGTTGTCCTCGTCGTCCAGGAACCGCCGCAGGAGCGCGTCGGCCAGGTCCTCGGGGGTCGGCTCGGTGAGCGTGAACGTCAGGTGCAGGGAGTCACCGCCGACGGCGACGGCGTCGTGCGGCCAGCCGTGCGGCAGATACAGCACGTCGCCCGGTTCCAGGGTGAAGACGTGGGTGGGGCGGGCGGCGTCCACGTCCAGGCCCGCCGACGCGCCGATCTGGCCGGGCTCCGCGTACAGGTGCCACTGCTTGCGGCCTTCGAGCTGGATGACCAGGACGTGGGCGGCGTCCCGGTGGGGAAGCATGCCGCGCGACTCCTGGGGCGTCCAGAAGATGTAGGAGTTGGCCGCCACGGGCAGGAGTTGCTCCAGCCGGCGTGCGATGTCGCGGGTGGGCCGGTGCCAGTCCGCCACCTGGTTGAGCTTGAGGGAGGCGCCGTCCGCCATGAGACGGGCCACGGCCCGCGGGTCGGCGAATCCGCCGACCTTGTGCCCGATCACGTCCCGCTTGGCCGTGTAGGAGGACACGGTGGGCACTTCCCCGTGCTTGAGCAGGGTGAAGTAGGGCCACTTGAGGAGACTGGCGTCGAGCAGGCGCCGGATGCCGTCGCAGGTGAGCAGGCCCGCGGGATCCAGGGCCTGCTTCTCGACGCGGTGCGAGACGCCCCAGGCGGCGTCCCCGAACAGCCTGCCGGTCAGGGCGGCAGGCCAAGGAGTGGCTGTGGTCATGCGGATGCCAACCTTCCCGGTCCGTGGCGCCCGGGAGCCGAGCGCTCCCGGGCAACCCCCTGCGTGGTGCTGTCAGGCCTCGTTGATCTGGCTGAGGACCGTCATGGGGGCGTCCGCGGCCTCCTCGTTGTTACTGAGGACGGCGGCCTTCTCCGGGTCGAGGATGCCCTCGCCCGCGAGACGGGACTCGGCCGGAGAAGCAACGGCGTCGGTCTCGTTCAGGGACTGGAATACGTCACGGAGAGCCATGCGAAACCTCCTTCAGAACCACTGCCGTTCAGTGGCCGTTCCCCGAGGCAACAGCAGCGCCCTTGCAACGCACCAGTGCGGCCCTCGCGCCGGGCTGGAGCCCGGCCGATACGGGCCGATACACGGACGGTGCGGGCCCGGTACCCCCGGTGCCGCCGGTGCCGGTACCCCGGTGCCGCCGGTGGCCGGGCGCGGGGCAGGGACCGGGGGCCGGGGTGCGGCGCCGGCGGCCCGGGGCCGGGACTGGAACCGGGGCCGGGGCAGGGACCGAGGCCGGGGGCAGGGTGCGGCGTCGGCGGGCCGGGGCGGGGCTGGAGCCGGGGGCGGGGCCGGGGCGGGGGCCGGGGTGCGGCGTCGGCGGGCCGGGGCCGGGCTGGAGCCGGGGGCGGGGGCGGGGTGCAGGTGGGGGTCAGATGCCGTCCTGGGTCCGC
Source organism: Streptomyces sp. NPDC043867 (assembly GCF_056435845.1). Lineage (NCBI taxonomy): Bacteria > Bacillati > Actinomycetota > Actinomycetes > Kitasatosporales > Streptomycetaceae > Streptomyces > Streptomyces sp. NPDC043867. Next base: position 91,917 of record NZ_JBWKDS010000029.1, read on the forward strand.
TCGCCGGCGCGGGATCGTGCCGCGGCCGCCGGCGGCACGGCGTGCGCCGGTGCCGGTGCGCCGAACAGCGGGCGCGGCATGCCGGCGGAGCGCGCACTGCCCTGTGCCACCGCGTCCTTGAGCGCGCCGGCGAACACGTCGATGTCCTCGGCGCGGCTGTCGGGGTGGAGCGAGGCGCGGACGGCGGTGACGATGCCGCGCCCGGGCAGGTACAGCGGCATCTGCGCGGCGACCGTCTTCCATACGGTGACTCCGCGGTCGGCGAGGCGGCGGCGCACCAGGTGGGCCGGCAGGTCCTCGTGCCGGAAGGTGACGATGGCGCACTGGACCCGGCCGGAGGCGATGAGTTCGGTGCCGGCGGTGTCCTGCACGGCGGCCCGCAGCCGGGACCCCAGTTCCCCGGATACGGGTGCGGGTGGGGGTGCGGGCCGGTCGAGGGCGGTGTTCAGCGCGGCGACGGCGGCGCCGTGCGGCGGCGCGAGGGTCAGGCCGCCGCACGGGGCCAGTGCCTGGCGCAGCCGCGGCGCGGTATGGGCGAACCCGACGCGCTGCGGGCCGCGCAGGAAACGCCAGCCGTCGCCGGTGAGCAGGTGGCAGCCGATGCGGGTGACGTCCACGGGCAGCTGCCCCACGGCGTAGGAGGCGTCGACGGCGTACAGGCACCGGTAGGGGGCCAGGAGGCGGCCCACGTCCTCGACGGGGTTGACGGTGCCGCAGCCCGGAGCCACGTGGGGGACGCAGACCAGGGCGACGTCGTCGTCGATGTGCTGCGCCATCCACTCCAGGTCCAGGTCCCCGTCGGGGCGCAGCGGTACGACCTCCAGGCGGCAGCGGGTGCGGGCGCGCAGGGCGTAGAGGGCGGCGAGGTGGGCGGCCGACTCGTAGGGGGTCGTCCAGATGCGGTCGCGCGGGCCGAGCGGGAGCCGGGAGACGACGGCGGTGAACGCGTCGGCGGCGCCGGTGCACACGGCGGTGTCGCCGGCCGGCGCGCCGAGCAGGGCGCCCAGCCGTTCGTGGACCTGCCCGTGCAGGACGCCGTCGAGGTGTTCCTCCAGCTCCAGGGGCCCGTACCGGTCCTCGAAGCGGGTCCATCGGGTGAGGACCCCAAGGACGGCCGCGGGCATGCGGCCGACGCCGGCCGCGTTCAGATGGACCCTTCGCTCACCGTGGGACATCGCGTTCACTTCCGGTCCTCCCCCGTCACCACAACAATTGAGGCAATGTGTTGCCTCATGCTTGGCAATACATTGCCTACACGGGAGGGGAATTGGCAACATGGGCTCCGGCGGCGCTCTAGCGGACGGGGCCCGCCGGCCCCCGGAGTCAGCCGCTTCTGGCTTCCTTTTCCAGGGTTTGCCGAGCGTTGCCAAAGGACCCGCAATTGTGCCCAGGATGTGCGTCTTCGCAGCTCACAGGCAGTTTTCTTAGGCAATTCAGTGGGGCGTGCCGGGCTTTTGGGGTGCACCTCGCGGCTATCTTGAGTGAAATTCCACCCATTCCCCACCAATTCACGAGAATTGCTTGCCAATCTCTAGGCAAGAGGTTGCCAAGCAACGAACACGGAATTGACACCGAGGAGCCCGCCATGAACCGCATCGCCCGGATCGCCACCGCCGCCGCCGCCATCGCCGCCGCCGCCTTCTCCACCGCCGGCGCCTTCAGTGCCGCGGACGGGATCGGCTGGCCGGCGGCGCCCGGGACGGTCACCGTCGCGGACTCCATCGGCTGGCCCACCACCCCCACCGCCACCCCGGCCGGCAACATCGGCTGGCCCACCACCCCCACCGCCATTCCCGCCGGTGACATCGGCTGGCCGACCGCCCCCAAGGTCGTCCCCGCCGGTGACATCGGCTGGCCCACCGCCCCCACCGCCGTCCCGGCCGGCGACATCGGCTGGCCCACCGCCCCCACCGCCATTCCCGCCGGCGACATCGGCTGGCCCACCGCCCCCACCGCCATTCCCGCCGGCGACATCGGCTGGCCCACCGCCCCCGAGGTCGTCTCCGTCTGATCGCGTCCGGGCCCGGTGCCCGCTTCGTGACGCCCCCGCCGGCCGCCGTGCCGCAGCGGGGGCTTCGGCGTTCCCGGGGGTGTTCTCACCGGCCGGCGGGGCTCCGCCCCACACCGGGTGCGGGCGGTGTTTGGCAACGTGCCGTCTGCGTGCGGGCGCCGGCGCGACGGCGCCACCAGCGACTCAACTGCCGCTCGACCGGGGCGAGACACTCCCTCAGGCCGCCGTTGCCAACATGAAGGCAATGTTTTGCCAAGCCGGAAGGCGCTGTCGAAAAAGGGAGCGGGTGCCGATGTCCATCTCCGGGCTCAGGTACGAGAGCGAGGGCGCCGACGCGCGCCGGGGGACACTCCCGCCATCGGCCGCTGCCTTGGGGGCGGGCGCCGGGGAGAGCCGCACCAGCAGCTACGACGGCCTGCCGATCCCGCCGGAGCAGCTGCGGGAGTGGCGCGAGGCCACCGTGGAGCGGATCCGGGAGCTGCCGCGCCGCCGGGTCCTTGAGATCGGTGCGGGCGCCGGGCATCTGATGGAGCGTGTGGCCCGCGACGAGGAGGTCCACGAGTACTGGGCCACCGACCTCCGTCCCGCGGCCGTCGCCGCGCTCACCGCGCGGGTCGGGGCCGATGCGGTCCTTGCGGACAAGGTCCGGCTGCAGTGCCGCAGTGCCCAGGACACCGGCGGGCTGCCGGCCGGCCACTTCGACACGATCGTCCTGAACTCGGTGGTCCAGCGCTTTGCGAGCCTTGCCCGCCTGCGCAGCCTCATCGAGGGGCTGCTGCCGCTGCTCGCCCCGGGCGGTTCGCTGTTCCTGGGTGACCTGCGCAGCCTGGATCTGGCGCGCTGCTTTCACACCGGTGTCGCGCTGGCCCGGCCGGGTGCCGCCCGCGGCGAGCGGGAGGCGCTGCTGCGCGCCATCGACGAGCAGGTCGCCCAGGAGAGCGAACTGCTGCTTTCCCCCGCCCTGTTCGGCGTGCTGGCCCGGGATCTGCCGGCCGTGCGGGCGGTCGACGTACGGGCCAAGCGGGGTGTGCACCACAACGAGCTGACCCGCTACCGCTACGAGGCGGTGCTCTCCACCGCCGAGCCGGTCGCCGACCTGGCCGGCGCGCCCGCGCTGCGCTGGGGCCAGGACGTCACCGATGCCGCCTCTGCCGTCCGGCGGCTGGCGGGGCGGCCGGCCGTGCTGCGGCTGGCCGGGGTGCCCAACCGCCGGGTGCACGACGAGTACGCGGCCATGCGCTCACTCTTCGATCCCCGGGAGGGCATCGACCTGGCACCGCAGGAGGTGCTCGCGCCCGACCCGGAGGTGCTGTGCGGGGCGGTGGAGCGGCTGGGCTACCGGGCGCTGCTCACCTGGGGCCGGGAGCCGGACCTGCTCGATCTCCTCGTCCTTGATCCCGGGCAGGTGCCCGCGGGCGCGCTGAGCGGTGTGTGCACGCTCTGGGCCGGCGAGGCCGGCGACTGCGCCAACACCCCGGTGGCCGCCCGCGCCGCGCAGGTGGAGGCCGTCCTGTGCGGCCCCCTCGGGGAGCCGGCGGACCGCTTGGCCGCGTCCGCACGGTGAAGGCCGCCCGGCCGGATGCTGACGGGCCCGGCAGGAAGCTGACGGCCCGGCAGGAAGCTGACGGCCGGGCAGGAAGCTGACGGCCGGGCAGGGTGCTGACGGCTGGGCGGGGTGCCGGGGCGGTGCCCGGCCGGCCGGGGGCGTGTGGGGCCGGTTCCCAGCGGCAGGGTGGTGGGCGTGGTGCGTATGGGTGGTGGGCGTGGTGCGTATGGGTGGTGGGTGTGATGGGCGTGGGTGGGTGTTGGGGGCCGGGCGGGGGTCGCTCACGCCCCGGATGGGGCGGGGCCCCGTGCGGTCTCGAGCTGGGCCAGGGATTCGGCGAGCAGGCGCCAGATCTCCGCGGCGAGGTCGATGTTGGCGTCGGCCTGGGCCTGTTCGGCCAGCGCCCGCAGTCCCTTCACGCCGCTGTCGTCACCGGAGCGGATGCGCAGCTGGTGGCGCAGGATGTCCAGCCGTACCCGGTCGCGGTAGGTCATGCGGGGTTCGACCTGGGCGAGTTCGCCGAGCAGGTGGCGGGCGTCGTCGTAGCGGGCGGTGAGGAAGGCGAGGTCGGCTTTGAGGGCGGTCAGTTCCTGGTGCAGGGCGGGTGTGGAGACGAAGGCGAGGGCGCGTTCGGCGGCGATGACGCACTGTTCGGCGGCGTCGGGGTCCGGCGGCAGTTTCTGCAGGTGCAGGCGGCCGGCGGCGAGCCGCAGCCGCAGCCACAGCACGAGGTCCTCGGCGCTGTCGAACTTCTCCAGCGCCTCCTGCAGGTAGGCCTGCGCGGCGGCGTGGTCGCCCTGGCGCAGGCGCACCGCCGCGGCGGTCCACATCGCTTCCGCCCACAGTGCGCTGGACCAGCCCGCGACCAGTTCGACCAGTTCGTCGGCGTGGGAGCGGGCGTCGGGCATCCGGCCGGCCTCGGCCTCCACCGAGACCAGGGCCAGCAGTACCGCGGCGCGGTCGTGTGTCTCCAGGTCGTCCTCGCGGGCGAGGTGGTGGGCCGTCATCGCGGCGTCGAGGGCGGCGGTGATCTCTCCCAGTGAGCGCAGGCAGCGGGCGTAGCGGGTCAGTCCGCGTACGCGCAGTGCGACCAGGTTGACGGCGTCGCCGAGGCGGACCAGTTCCTCCAGGTCCTCTCGCTCGCCGGGGTGGTCGCCCTGCAGGCGGCGGCGGCGGGCCAGTTGCCACAGCGCCTGCCAGCGCAGTACCGGCACCTCGTGTCCCTCGGCGGCCAGGGCCTCGCGCAGGGTGTCCATCGCCGCGTCGGACTGGGTGGAGGCGACCAGTGTCAGTGCGTGGGCGAGTGAACCGCCGGCGGGTTCCTCGAAGTCCGCGCGCTGCAGGCCGAGTTGTTCGGCGAGGTAGGCCACCGCCCGTTCGGTGGGCTGGCGTGCGCCGGACTCCAGCCGGGAGAGGTAGCCCGTGGACATGCCCTCACCGGTCAGCGCGGTCTGGGACAGCCCGCGGGCCTGTCGCAGTTTGCGAAGACGGCGGCCGAAGGCGGGCTGACGCAGCATATGACCATTCCCTGGGACGCACGGGTGGGGGCGGGTGCGGGGCGCACGGGGCGGGTCACCGCCGGTGGCCACCGAAGCCGCCCCGAGCGTAGGGGGCCGGGCAACGGGCGGGCAATGTTTTGCCATGGGTTGTGCCCTGGACCTCGTGCGATCCTGGCCGGGCTCTCAGGCGTTGTTCAAGCGGTTCTCGAACGGTTCTTGAACGGATCCGGGAAGCATTTCGAGCACCAGTGGTGGTGCCCCGGCACCAGCCGTCCTCGATCACGGGAACTGTTCTCGTTCACATCCACGGGAGTCGTTCATGAAGCACTCGGTTTCTGGCCGCCCCGGTGAGGTGGAGGGCGGCGGCGGCTGGGCGGGAGCGGTGCACGTCACGGCGTCGGACGAGGACATCGGCTGGCCCAGGAGATGATCCCGCCCCCGCGCACGACCAGGGGACGCCGCGGGACGCCGCGGGACGGCGCGGGACGGCGCGGGACGGCGTGGGACGCCGCGGCGCCTGTGCTTGTGCCTGTGCGGGGTGCTTGTGGGGGCGGGGTGGTGTTTTTCAGTGGCGGCCGGCCGACGCGCTCGCCCGCTGCAGGGCGCCGGCCAGTGTGCGGGCCCCGTCGGGGTCCTCGCCGGCGCCGCCGACCACGACCAGCGGCGGGCGCACTCCGGGCCTGGTGAGGTGGCGGGCCAGTTCGCAGGCCAGGGCGCCGGTGCCGGAGTAGCCGCCCAGGACCAGCCGGCCGTGTGAGCGGGCCAGGGTGCCAAGGGCCGCGGCCTGGTCGCTGTGCCGGCCGGCGGTGAGGCTGAGTGCGGTCAGTGCCTCCGGCCCGCGGTAGTGGCGCACCACCTCCCAGTGCCCGGTGCGCGGTGCGCCCGGTACGTCGAGCAGGCACACGGTGGCCGCCGCGGGTGCCAGCGCACCGCGCAGTGCCACCAGGGGTGCCGCGTTCCGGGCGCCGGGGCCGTCCGGGACGGGGGGTGTGGCCGCGCCGGGCAGCAGGGCCAGCACGTCGGCGACGGTGGTGGCCGCACTCGCGGTGGCGGGCAGCAGGCTCAGCAGGTGGGCGGTGTGTGCCAGCAGGGTGCGGGCGGCGCCGCCGTCCAGGAGGTCACGGTCGTAGGCGCAGGTGAGGGTGAGCGCGCGGCGGGCGTCGTGTCCGGCGCGCAGCCGCAGGGCGTATCCGGCCGGCGCCCCGGCGGCTTCCTGCTCCTCCAGGCGTATCCCGTGTGCGGCCAGGTCGCTGCCGTGGAAGGTGTCGGGCCGCGGGCCGCAGTCGAAGGCGAGCAGGCCGCCGGCCCGCCGCCCGGGGCCGCTGCCGGGGGCCGGGCCCGCGGCGGCGGCCCATTCGTAGGCGGCCATGTCCATGGCCACGTCCCGCAGTTCACGCAGCAGCGCGGGCAGGCCCCGTGCCGCGTCGAGGGTGACGGTCAGGGGCAGGGCGTTCTCGAACGGGCCCGGCAGGCCCTCGATGCCCTGAAGGAGCAGTCCCCGTCCGGGAAAGTCCAGGCCGAAGCCGACGGTCGCGGGCCCGGGTGCGGCGCCGCGGGCCCGGTAGGAGAGCATCGCCCACACCGCCTGGAGCACGCTGCTCTCCGCGACCCCCCACTGCGCGGCCCAGTGGGCCAGCCGTGCGCTGCGGTTGGGGGACAGGGCCGTGCGCAGCACGCCGGTGCCCCCGCTGCCGGCGGCGGTGCGGGCGGGCTCGGGTGCGGCGGGCACGGCCGGCGGGCGGGCCGCGCCGCGCCACCAGGCGCCCGGGCCCGGGGTGCGGGTGCCGAGCCAGCGGGCGAAGTCGCCCAGGCCCGGGCGGCGTTCACCGCCGGGCAGCACACCGCCGGCGAGGTAGGCGCGGCAGCATTCGCGCATCAGCAGCCGCACACTCCAGCTGTCCAGCAGGGCACGGTGATAGGTGAGCAGTACGTCGGTGAAGGGCGCCGCGGCGTCGGCGGGGCTGCTGTCCAGCAGCGCCACGCGCACCGGCGCGGGGCGGCGCAGGTCGAAGGAGCGGGCACGCTCGCGGGCCAGCAGCGCAGCACGCCGGACCGCCGTGCCGTGGGGGTGGCGGGCGACGTGGGTGATGGCGCGGTCGAAGACGACGGCGCGCGGGCGCGGGTCCCACACGAAAGCGGTGCGCAGTACGCTCTCACGCGCGCCGACGGCCTGCCAGGCCGCCTCGAAGCGTGCGGTGTCCAGCGGGCCGTGCCAGCGCCACAGGATCTGCTCGACCTGGTGCTCGGGCCAGGTGAGGGCGTCGGTCAGACGCTGCTGCTGCAGAGGGGTGAGAGGTTCGGTGCGCGGCAGTGTCCCGCAGGGCAGGCCGGCCGCTCCCGCCCCCGCCCCCGCCCCCGCCCCGGTGCCGGTGCCGGTGCCGGTGCCGGTGCCGGTGCCGGTGCCGGGCAGAGCGGTGGCGGCGGGCTCGGGCGCGGCGGTGAGCAGGTCGGCGAGCAGGCCCGCAAAGCCGGGCGCGGGCGTCTGGTCGCCGCCGGACAGTTCCACGCTGTGCAGGCCGGGGCCGTGCCGCAGCAGCCGCAGCCCGGTGTGGCGGGCAGCGGGACGGATCTCCGCGATGCGGTGCAGGGCCCGGTGGACACAGGCGGTGTCCAGTGGGCCGTGCAGTTCCAGGACGCCGTGGGCACCCCGTTCGGGGTCGATCACCGCGCATACGCCGGTAGGCCGGCCGTCGTTCATCGCCTCCCCCTCCTCAACTCAACCCCGTACGCAACCCGAACCCCTTGCCCCCGCAGCTCAGCAGACCGTCACCCCCGTCACCCCCGCGGCCGGCGGCAACCGGCACCCCCGGAACGGTGGAGAGCGTTGCCACCCGGCCGTGAGGACCGTCGCCCTCCGGCCGGCGGCAACCGGCACCCTTGGGAACCGGTGAGGAGGGGTCGCCTCCCGGCCGGGTGGCAACCCTCGCCACCGGGCCGGGGAGGACCGTCGCCCCCCGGCCGGTGGGATACAGCACCCCGCACTGCCGAGCCACGCGCACAGCACCGCCGGCCCGCCCCCGCCGGCCGACCCGAGCCCGGCCCAACCGGGACCGGCACAACAAGGACCGGCGGTACGGAACCGGCCCAACCGGGACCGGCCCAACCGGGACCGGCAGGTACGGGACCGGCACAACCGGGACCGGCGGTACGGAACCGGCCCAACCGGGACCGGCC
>NZ_JBWKDS010000029.1:100237-109687 GCF_056435845.1 Streptomyces sp. NPDC043867
GGTACGGAACCGGCCCAACCGGGACCGGCCCAACCGGGACCGGCAGGTACGGGACCGGCACAACCGGGACCGGCGGTACGGAACCGGCCCAACCGGGACCGGCCCAACCGGGGCTGGCCCATCCGGGACCGGCCCAACCGGGACCGGCAGGTACGGGACCGGCAGGTACGGGACCGGCACAACCGGGACCGGCGGTACGGGACCCCGGCAGGTGCGGGACCGGCAGGTACGGGACCGGCGGGTCCTGGGGGGCGTCACCCGGGGTGGTACCCGGGGCGTATGCGGTGTCCCCCGTCCGGGCGCACAGCGCACAGCGCGCGGCGCCGGCTCGGGCGCACAGCGCACTCCCCTGGTCCGGGTTTGCCGTGCGTCGGCGGTCCGGGTATCCGGCAGGCATCCGGCCGCGGGTGCGGCGGCGGTGCGTGCCGGTGCGGTGCGGTGCTCCGTCCATGGCCGGCCCCTCCCGTTCGGCCCTGCCACGCTAGCTCCGGCACGGCCCGTACGTCCGTTTCCTCCAGTGGCCCCCGAACCGTCTACGACCTGCACTCGTCCGCGCGGACACCCCGGGACACCGCGCACCGGGCAAGCACGCCTGCCCGCTCACCGCGTCCCGCGCACCTCCCGCCCGCCCGGCACCCCCCACCCCGGCCGCCAAACGCCGTCCCCCGGGCGGCGTACGCCGTTCCCCGGGCGCCGTACCCGGTCAGCGGGCGGCGCAGCGGCGAGTCCGGCCGGGGGCGGGTGCCCACCGCCGCGTGGAACTGGCCTGCCCGTGAGCAAAGTTCGGCGCTGCGGAAGCACTCGGCGCGGTACAGCGGGCGGGGGCCGGCAGGTGCCGTACGCCGTCCCGCGGGCGGCGCAGCAGCGGGTCCGGCCCGGGAGGGCGTCCACCGCGCCGCGGAACTGACCTGCCCGTGAGCGGAGTTCGGAGCCGTGGCAGAACCTAGCGCGGTAGCAGCAGGCGGGCGCCAGCTACTGCCTGCGGAGCGAACCGGCCGGCAGGCGGGGGCCGACGGGCGCCGTAGGCCGTCCCGCGGGCGGCACAGCAGCGGGTCCGCCCGGGGGGCGGGTGCCCACCGCGCCGCGGAACTGACCTGCCCGTGAGCGGAGTTCGGCGCTGTGGCGACACCCGTCCTGGTACAGCGGGCGGGCGCCGGCTACTGCCCTGCGGAGCGAACCGGCCGACAGCCGCCCATGCAGCGGGCGGCAGGCAAGGGCCGGCAGGTGCCGTACGCCGTTCCGCGGGCGGCGCAGCGGCGGGTCCGGCCCGGGCGGCGGGTGCCCACCGCGCCGTGGAACTGGCCTGCCCGTGAGCGGAGTTCGGAGCCGTGGCGGAACCTAGCGCGGTAGCAGCGGGCGGGGGCCTGCTACTGCCCTGCGGAGCGAACCGGCCGGCGGTCGGCGGGCGGTCGGCGGGCGGGGGCGGCGGGCGCCGTCCTGCGGGCGGCGCAGCGGCGGGTCCGGCCCGGGAGGGGTGCCGGTGCGCGATCTGGCATCTGTCGGCGGACTCGCCCCAGCGGTGCGCTGCGCGGTGTCCGCGGGCGCCGGCCGCGAGGTCCGGCGCCCGCCGGACCGCCCGCCCGCCCAGCCGAACCGGCGATGTCTGCCCGGGTGGTTGACGCCGGTTCGAGGGGGTTGTGTCAGGACGGCACGGTGGCGGGGACGAGCAGGTCGTGGCACTGTGCGAGGCGGCCCGCCGCGTCGAAGCGGAGCTCCGCCACCAGCGACCAGGCCGCTTTTGCGGCGCGGGCGGTCGCCCGCAGCGCGACGACGTCGTCGTCGGCCAGCAGGCTCTCGACCGTCAGCCCCAGCCCGTCGGGCAGCGCCCGCCCGCCGGTCCCCTCAGGGGCCGCCCAGTGGCGGGTGAGCCGGTTGACCTCGCCCCGGTTGCCGGCCGCGACCAGCGCGCGGACGAGTTCCTTGTTGCGTTCGCGCACACTGTGCGCGGTGAGGAGTTCGTGCAGCGCCCCGCTGAGGGGCTCGGCCAACGTGGGCACCATGACGAGAAGCCCTTCTTCATGGTTCGTCGTCCCGTGCAAATTGTCCCCCACACCATGACCGCCTGCCCTGGAGAGGTGTCGGAGAACGGGTGGACCCCAATGTTGTGCCGCGGCTCCAGCACGCCTGTAGGTGAGGTGATCAGGCTGTCACGGGTCAGGGCCCGGCCAAAGCGACGGGGCGATTCATGACGCCGGCCGGCAGGACGGGAACCATCAGGACCATGACGGACGCCTCCACCGACGGCACCCAAACCCCGCCCCTCGCACCGTCCCTGCGGGAAGGACCCGCGAGGTGCCACACGAGTGCGCGCGTGCACCAGCTGCCCGGTCCGGCCCCGCGCCACCGGCCGTGCGCCATGCCCTGGCCGGCCCGCACACAGAGGGCCGGGTCTGCCGGAGCGGGCCGGACGGGCCGGACGGCCCCTGCCCTGCCGTACGGGAGCCGTGCTGCTGGACACCTCGCCCCCCGCCCCCTCCACGGGCACGCCGTCCCTTACGCCACCGGGCGGTACGGCGACGCCGGGTGGTACGGGCCACCCCGGGGTGCGGCGGACACCAGGCGGTACGGGCCACGCCGGGGCGGCGCGGGGGACGCCGGGGCGGCGGGGGGTGGTGTGGGGCGCCGTGTACGGCCACAACGTTTTCCGGTGAACCGACGACACACGAAAAGGGTGGGATCAGCCATGGCCTGGGACATGACGTTCGAGGAACTCCTGCGGGGCTACCTGCCGTTCCTTGGCGCGGGTGAACCGCTTCAGGCCGACACCGACCTCAGGGTCTCGGGTCTGGACTCGCTGGCCGCGGTGGAACTGCTGGGCTCACTGGAGAGCCTCTACGAAATCCGCTTCGCGGACGAGGCGTTCTCAGTGGACACCTTCGCCACGCCGGCGTCGCTGTGGGGGACGGTGACCCGGCTGAAGACGGCCGCCTGAACCCCGCCAGGCACACACGAACGCCGGGGCGCCGTCCAGGACGGCGCCCCGGCCGGAAAGAACCGGCGACGGCCCGGATACGGCAAACCGCCAACCGCAGGCCCGACAGCGGCAGGCCGGGCCGCGGGCCAAGCGGCCGCAGGCCGGACAACTGCGGGCCGGACAGCGCCAGGCCGGGCCGGGAACCGGACGCCGGGCCGGACGGCCGCAGGCCGGACAACTGCGGGCCGGACCACAGGCCGGGCGGCGGCAGGCCGGACAACGGCGGGCCGGGCCGGGAACCGGACGCCGGGCCGGACGGCCGCAGGCCGGACAGCGGCGGGCCGGGCGGCGGGCCGGCCCGCAGGCGGGAAGCCGGACCGGGCGGCGGCGGGGATGTCCCTCATGCCGCGAACAGGTCGAACGTCGAGGAGTGCCGCGGCCCCGCCAAAACGTCCAGCTGCGGATCCACCGCCAGCACGGCCTGGTGCATACGCTGCAACTGCGGGGAGGGCTCCACGCCCAGGTCGTCGATGAGCCGCATACGCAGCCTGCGGTAGACCTCCAAAGCGGTGGCCTGCCGGCCCGAGCGGTACATCGCCAGCATGGCCTGCGAATGCAGCCCCTCGTGGTGAGGATGGCGGGCGGTCAGCTCGGTCAGCTCGGCGATCAGCTCCGAGTGGCGGCCCAGACGCAGGTCGGCATCGATACGCCGCTCCACGGTGACCAGCCGGCTCTCCTGCAGCCGCATCACCTCGATCTCCAGGACCGGCCCGAGTTTCACATCGACCAGCGGCGCCCCGGTCCACAGATCCAGAGCGGTCCCGAAACAGGCCGCGGACAACTGATTGTCACCGGCCTCGAACGCGCCCTGGCCCTGCCGGATCAGATCCTCGTACCGGTTCACATCAACACAGCTCTTGTCGATCTGGAGCAGGTACCCCCCGTGCCGGGTGGCGAGAATGTCCTTCGCCTGGCCCGGCGCGCCCGGTCCCATGGCCGTGCCGAGCCGTCTGCGCAACTGCAGAATGTATGTCTGAAGAGTCGTCAGCGCACTCGCGGGAGGCTCGGTCCCCCACAGCTCCTCCATGAGCGTGGGAACAGGCATGACCCGCCCCGGATACAGCGCCAGCAACGACAGAATCTGCCGCGGCTTACCGGCCGTCGGAACGATCGATCCCCCGTTGACCTCGGCACTCAACGGACCCAGAACCTGAATCTTCACGGTGCCCCTCCCACCTCGTCGAGTTCGTTGTCCAGTTCCTTCTGGTGGCCAGAAATCTCCGCCATGACGCACGCTAGCGGTGCCCGTACCCGGCCACCGTTTCCCTGTAGCGGTCCTCCAGCGGCACTCCAAGTGAGGTATCGCGCACACCGTTCACCACTCTCGAAAACACCTGCACCCCCACCGGAAGTGAACTCGGGATTCCGCTGCAGACACACCGCCAGACATCCCGCCGGACACACCCCTTCCCTTTTTCCGCCTGCGACCGCCACCAGGCGAAAACCACCACGGAAACCCCTGCCGAAACCCCCGCCCAAGCCACAGCAGAAGCCACTGCCCAAGCCGCTGCCCCAGCCACTGCGGAACCCCTGCCGAAACCCCTGCCCAAGCCACAGCCGAAACCCCTGGAAACCCCCGCCCGAGCCACTGCGGAAACCGCGCTGCGGAAAGCACTGCTCAAGCCACTGCGGAAAGCACTGCTCAAGCCGCTGCGGAAACCGTGCTGCTCAAGCCGCTGTGGAAAGAGGGCGGGGTGGTTTTGCTTTCCGGGCCGGCGGGTCAGCGCTCGTGCGGGGTGTGGGAGGCGCCCACCGGCTCGGGCAGGGCGATGGTGTGCGGTGTGGCCCGGTCCCAGGGAAAGCCGTGGTGCAGTTCCAGATACGGGACGGGACAGTCGTCAGCGGGCAGCGCCACAGCACTCAGCACGCCGGGCACCGGCTCCAGTTCCACAAACCGCCACCGCCCCTCCCGGTCGTCGGCCGGCGGCCGGAAGGCAAGCACACCCCGGCTGCTGGCCAGAGTGAAGGAGAACTCATCGAACGGCAGGGCCAGTCCCAGCCCACGGGCCTTGGAGTAGGCCTCCTTCAAAGTCCACAGCCGCAGCACCCGGCGGCTGCGCCGCTCCCCCGCCGGCTCCTCCTGCGCCCACCGCTGCTCCTGGGAAGTGAAAGTGGTCAGGATCGTCTCCAAGGCACGCTCCTCGCGTGCCAGGCCCTCCACATCAACGCCGATACGCTGCCTGCGGACGATGCCGAGCAGGCTGTAGCCGCCCGCGTGGGAAAGGTTGAAATCCAGATGACCGCCGCCCCGGGGCAGGCCGCCGGGCAGCGGCTGCAGGAAAGGCCGCCCGCGCGCAGAACGCCAGATGACCTGCTCGGCCTCGGCGAGGCCGGCCTCCAGCGCCAGCGCCCGGCGCACCAGGATATGCGCCAGGAGATACTGGCGGCGGTCACGTTCGAAAAGGAAACGGGCCGCGGTCTCCCGCTCACGCTCATCAAGCCAGTGCGAAGCAAGAACAGCAGCGACCGCCGGCGAAAGAGCATCATTGGAACACAGCCACAACTTCACCGGCGCCGGCTCCTGATGAGACTGCAGTAGAGGCCCGGCGCCCAGCGGCTCCGGAGTAGTGAGGGTCATGATGTCTCTCGTCCGTCTCGGTTCACCGCCCCACCACCAACAGTGACCCCACCACAACCCCCACAACCACCACAACCACCAGGCCACCAGGCCACCAGGGCCACCGGAACTGTCGGGGCCACCGGAACTGTCAGGGCTGTCAGGACTGTCGGGGCTCTGGGACCACGGGGGTGGCCCCCCGGGTCGCCGGACCCGCCGGGGCTCGGCAGCCGCTGAGGCCTTCCGGCCCTCCAGGCTGTCGGGCTGTCGGGCTGTCGGGCTGTCGGGGCTCGGCAGCCGCTGGGCCCTTCGGGCTGTCGGGCCGTCGGAACTGTCGGACCCCGTGCGGGCCGTTCGGATCCGTCGGGGCCGTCGGAGCTGTCGGAGCTGTCGGACCCGTCAGGGCTGTCGGGGCTGTCAGGGGCGGGAGCGGCGGGGAACCGCCGGGCGCCACCCGGGTGATGGCGGACCGGGCGCCGCCCGGATGGCGGTGACCGGATAGTGATCGGATACCGCCCGGGTGAGGGCCGGATGACGGCCGGATACACCCCGGTGGCAATGACTGGATGGCGGTGGCCGGATGGACCGCGTGGCGGGGGTTCGTGACGGTGGACGGGTAGCGGTCGCCCGGTGATCGGTGAGGGTGGCCGGGCGCCGCCGGGATGGCGGTGGCCGGGTACCGCCCCGGCAGTAATGACCGGACGCCGCCCAAGTAGTGGCCGGATGGCGGTGGACGGATGGTGGTGGCCCGGAGATGGTGACCGGGCGCCGCCGAAGTGATGGCGGATGCTGGCCGGGTACCGCCCCGGTAGTGGTGGCCGGGCGCTGCCCGGTACCGCCCCGGTAGGGGTGGCCGGGCGCTGCCCGGTACCGCCCCGGGTAGGGGTGGCCGGGCGCTGCCCGGTACCGCCCCGGTAGTGGTGGCCGGGCGCTGCCCGGGTGATAACCGGGTGGCGGTGGCCCGTGATGGGGCCCGGTGCTGGTGGTCGCGTGACGGTGACCGGGTGCCGCCGTGATGATGGTGGCCGGGTACCGCCCGGTAGTGGTGGCCGCGTGGCGGTGGCCCGTGATGGGGGCCGGGTACCGCCCCCGGTAGTGGTGGCCGGGTGACGGTTGACGCGGTGGTGGCCGGGTGGTCAGGCGGGGCGGGCCGTCAGGAGAGCGGCGGCCTCGTCGACGCCGATCCGCTCCCCGCGCACCGCGTCCAGAAGCGCGAGCATCTCCTCCTGGGACAGCGCAGGCCGCTTCCCCACCGCAGCGGCGGGCGCCGGCAGCGGCACACCCCCCGCAGCCGGCACACCGGGAACCACACGGGCAACAGCGACCCCGGGAGCGGCAGGGGCCAGGGGACCTGCGGGGCCCGCAGGGACCGCGGGAGCTGCAGGGGCCACGGGAGCTGCAGGGACCGCGGGGACCGCGGGAGCTGCAGGGACCGCGGGGACCGCGGGAGCTGCAGGGACCGCGGGGACCGCGGGAGCTGCAGGGACCGCGGGGACCGCGGGGACCGCGGGAGCTGCAGGGACCGCGGGGACCGCGGGAGCTGCAGGGACTGCGGGGACCGCGGGAGCTGCAGGGACTGCGGGGACCGCGGCGACGGGGACCGCGGGGACTGCGGGGGCCGCAGGGACCGCGGGGACCGCGGCGGCGGGTGCCACAGGGGCCGCGGCTGCGGCTGCGGGGGCTGCGGGGTCCCGGGTGCGGGAGGCGACGTAGGCAGCCATCGCGGCGAGGCTGGGATGCTCCTGGACGGTGACGGGACGTTCGGCCAGCCCGTAGGCACGGTTGACACCGGCAACGAAACCGGCGGCCAGCAGGGAATCGATACCCAGCTGATCGAAAGCGGCCCCGCCCTCGATCTCGAACGGCTCACAGTGCAGGAGCTGCGCCAGCTGCTCCCGCAGCACCACAAGGACCTCCTGCACAGCCACCGGAGCAGGAACAGCACGCACAGCGGCGGCGGGGACGCCCTCGCGCAGGGCCGCCAGGTGGCGGGCCAGCAGCGCCGGCGTGCAGTACTCATACAGCGCCCCGCCCGCGACACGGACCCCGAAGTGCCGGCCGATAGCGGTGACGAACTCGGCAGTCAGCAACGAATCCAGACCAAGAACGGCAAAGGGCCGCCCCGACTCGATACACCCCACATCGGCGCCCACGACACCCGCCAGCACAGCCTTCAGCTCGCCAAGAACATCAGCACCCGGCTCAACACCCGGCTCAACACCGCGCTCAACACCCGGCTCAACACCGGGCTCAACACCCGACTCAGCACCGGGCTCGACACCGGGCTCAACGCCGGGCTCAGCACCGGGATCGGCACCGGGCTCAGCACCGGGCTCAACGCCGGGCTCGACACCGGGATCGGCACCGGGCTCAGCACTGGGATCGGCACCGGGCTCAGCACTGGGATCGGCGCCGGGCTCAACGCCGGGATCGGCGCCGGGAAGAGCCGTCGGCTCACTGGTCATGATGCGTACCTCCACAAAAGGGCGGCGCCCGCGCGCCGGACAGGTCAGAAGGTCGGAGCCAGGGACACGGGCTGCGGAGCAGGCACACCACGCACCGCACGGGCCGGCACCGGCACACTCTCGGGCCCGGCCGTCAAAATCGTGTGCTGCAGCCCACGCAGCCGCGCAGAAGGCTCCAGACCCAGCTCACGCCCCAACGTCGCACGCAGCCGCAGGAACACACTGAGCGCCTCACCCCGCCGCCCCGAACGGTGCAACGCAATCATGAACTGGGCATGCAGATTCTCATGCGTGCGGTAACGACTCGTCAGCACCGTCAGCTCCGCCAGCACCTCACGATGACGGCCCAGCCGCAGATCCGCCTCGATACGCTGATCCAGCGCACACAGCCGGCTCTCATCCAGCCGCCGGACCTCCATCGCCAGCTGCACACCACTTTGCACATCCGCGAACGCAGCCCCCGACCACAGACCAAGAGCCGCCGCCAGCGTACGCGCCGCACCCGTGAAATCACCGGCATCCATCGCCCGGTAACCCAAACCCGCCAACCGCTCGAACTCCCGCACATCACTGGTACCACCACCGGAACACAACAGATAACCACCCGGCAACGTCACCAAAACATCCTTCGCACTCCGACCCCCCACCCCACCCGACTCCCCCACCGTGCCGGACTCCCCCACCACACCGGGCTGCCGCACGCCCGTGCCGGACTCCCCCACCGTGCCGCACTCCCCCACACCCCTGCCGGACTCCCCCACCGTGCCGGACTCCCCCACACCCCTGCCGGACTCCCCAACCGTGCCGGGCTGCCGCATCGTGCCGGGCTGCCGCACGGTGCCGGGCTGGCGCACGGTGCCGGGCTGGCGCATCGTGCCGGGCTGGCGCATCGTGCCGGGCTGGCGCATCGTGCCGGGCTGGCGCACACCCGGGCCGGCCAGCGCCACCGCGATCAGCTCACGCAACTGCAGCACATACGTCTGCAACGTGGTCCGCGCACTGCGCGGCGGCCGCCCCGCCCACAACTCCTCGATCAGCGAATCCACCGGCACCACCCGGTCCGCATGCAACGCCAGCAACGCCAGCACCTGACGCGGCTTCGGAGCCGTCGGAGCGATGGAAACCCCGTTCTCCCTGACATCCAGTGCACCCAGTACGTCGATGTCCACGCCGTCTCCCCTCGTCCACGTGCACCACCGGCACCCCACAATTCAAAAACAGCACGAACGGTATGTCAATAGCAAACCGTCCGTCCTGTTTCCAGGAATCCTCCACCCCCACCACCCACCACCCCCACACCCACCCCCACACCCACCCCCACCCCCCACCAGCCAACACCCCCACAACAAACCCCGATCCAACCCCCCACACGCACCCACCACCCACCACCCCCCAGCCAGACAACCAGCCAGACAACCAGCCACCCACCACCACCCCACCCCCACCAAACAAAC
>NZ_JBWKDS010000030.1:0-38437 GCF_056435845.1 Streptomyces sp. NPDC043867
ATGATCCACATGTCCGCGCCGATGCCCGGCGAGCGGACCGCGTCCGACAGCGGGCTGTAGGCGAACCAGCCGAAGTCGGCCGCACCCTGCGGGGTCAGGAAACCGCCCACCGCGATCAGCGAGCCGAACAGGTACAGCCAGTAGGCGAACATGTTCAGCCGCGGGAACGCCACATCGGGCGCGCCGATCTGCAGCGGCATGATCCAGTTCGTGAAACCGGCGAACAGCGGCGTCGCGAACATCAGCAGCATGATCGTGCCGTGCATCGTGAACGCCTGGTTGAACTGCTCGTTCGACATGACCTGCTGACCCGGACGCGCCAGCTCGGCACGCATCAGCAGCGCCATGACGCCACCGATGCAGAAGAACGCGAACGAGGTGATCAGGTACAGCGAGCCGATCGTCTTGTGGTCCGTGGTGGTCAGCCACCTGACCACCGTTCTTCCGGGGCGGCGCGCGGATACGGGGGCGGGCGGCGCGGTGCGCGTCGCCGGCACAGTGTTGCTCTCCATGCCCCGCCTGTGTCCGCACCCCGCGCCGCCGTCACACTGGGGCCGAGCGACAAGCGTCACACCTACGGGTGTGACGATCACGGACCTGCCGGACACCTACGGAGCATGAGCGACGACGAGACATTCGCCGCTGCCTATCGCGAGCACTACTGGGCGGTCAGCCGCTACGTCGCGCGGCGACTGGACGGCCGGACGAGCGAGGTGGAGGAAGTGGTGGCGGAGGTGTTCACCGTCGCCTGGCGCCGGCGTTCCGAACTGCCGCGGGCCCCGCTGCCCTGGCTCTACGGCGTCGCCCGCAACTGCCTGGCCAACGCCGTACGGGGCTACCGCCGCCGGCGACGGCTCGTCGACCGGCTCGGCCATCACGAGACCGCGCACGGCCGGCAGATGGTGGACAGCCCCGACGCCGAGAGCCCCGGCGACTGGGTGCACGACGCGCTCGCCCGCCTCACCACCGCCGATCAGGAGGTGCTGCGCCTCACGGCCTGGGAGGAGCTCGGCATCGACGAGGTCGCTGTCGTGCTCGGCTGCGGCAGCCGGGCGGCGGCGATGCGGCTGCACCGTGCCCGCCGCCGCCTGAGAGCCGAGATCGACCGCATGTGCGGCCCCGGCCGCCAGCCGGCTGCCGAGGCGCTCGCAGCACCGGCACGCCGCCACGACACCACGAAGGAGCACGGCCATGGCTGACGAACTCGACCTGCTGCGCCGCGCCAACCCGGTGCCGTCCGGCGATCCCCGCTTCCGGGACCGGCCGCTGGACCACCACGCCGAACGCCGGCTGAACCGCCTGCTGCTGGGCGCACAACCGGCCCGAGGCACATCGCCGCTGCGCGGCTGGGCCTGGGGCATCGCCGCGAACGTCGTCGTGGCGGCCCTCGCACTCACCCTGCTGCTGTCCGGGACGACGGCACCTCCCGCCGTCGCCGCACCCCGCCCCCTCGTCGTGGAAACGGGTTCCGCCGCCGTACCCCTGGACCGCGTCGCCGACCGGGCGGCGTCGGTCGCCGACGCGCCACGACTGCGCCGGGGCACGCACGTCCAGACCTGGAGCCTTGCCATGACGAGCGGCCCCGGCGCCCGGCCGCCGCTCACCCTGCCCGAGGAACGCGTCGTGCGTTGGAAGGCGGACGGCAGCCACACCGAACTCGTGGTGGCGACCGACCCGCGCCGTCCGGGCAGGCCCGTCATCACGGGCGGCGACGACACGCCGCGCACCGTCGAGGACGGACACGTGCTCAGCCGGCGTACCTACCCGCCGAGCTGGAGCGACGCCCCTCCCGAGGCCCGCCCCCCGCACGACGGACGCCGGCTGCGCGCCTATCTGGAGGAGATCGACCCTGTCGAGGCGATGAACACGCCCCGCCTGCTGGACGCCACCGCCGTGCTGCTGGACCACTGGACCCCGGGCGGTCGCGAGTCGGCCGCGCTCGTGCGGCTCCTGGCCGACGCTCCGGGGCTACGCCCGGCCGGCGCGGTCACCGACCGGCTGGGGCGCGAAGGGCAGGCGTACGTGTACGACGACACGGCGCATTCCACGCGCCGGATGCTGATCCTCGATCCGGCGACCGGCGCCGTCCTCGGGCTGGAGGACACCGTGACGAAGGACGCCCCCGAGTACGGCGTCGAGGCGGGTGACGTGATGTCGTACAGCGCGTGGATGCGCTGACCGGGGTCCCGCGTGCCCGCTCACCGCGGCGGCAGGCGTCTGCGAGGGGCGTGTGGTACCGGGGAACGCGGGCGGCGGGACACCGTGCGCAGTGCCGACCGCAGCAGGCCGAGCGACGCCCGCCGGCCGACCGCCGAGACCGGTCCCGGCCGGCGGGGCGGAGCAGGACGCGACCTGCCCAGGGTCGCCCGCGCGGAGAAGGTCCAGCTCAGCCGGGACGTGAACCGGACCGAGGGCCACTGCCTGGCTACTCGTCCCATGCCTGCAGCAGTGTGTGATCGACGATCTTGCCGTCCCGCAGCGCGACCATGGACTGGGACAGCACCTTGACGCCGTCCGGGTACTCGCAGGACTCGGTGAAGGCGACGTGATCACCCTCGATGACGCACTGCTCCAGCTTGTGGGTCATGTCCCGGCTGTACACGTCGTCCAGCATCTCGCCGATCCTGGCCCGTCCGTGCACGACCATCGGGTGGCTGGGCTGCGTGTTGCGGTCGACGACGCGTACCTCGGCGTCGTCCGCGTAGAGCGACAGAAGCGTCGCCGCACTGTGTCCTTCGATGCCCCGGCGCAGGGCTTCGGTGTCGAACGCGGGGCTTGCTGCGGTGCCCATGATGACCTCCTCGCGAGGGCGCGGCCCGGCGGGGAGCGGGCCGCGAGGGCCTCTCCTTCGAGCGTCCTCCCCCGCGACGCGGGAGGCAAGCGCGGCCGGTCCTGTGCGCCTCTCGGGTGAGGAGCCCGGCGCGGCCGTGTCCGGCCGGGGCCCGCGGCCGTTGCTGAAGGCATGATCTCAACACGACGCATCGTTGCCGCCGTTGGTCTTGCCGTCAGTGCCACGGGCCTCGCCGCCCCCGCCGCGAGCGCACTCGGTGCCGACACCCTGGGCGTGGCGCCGATCAGCCCGGTCGCCCAGCTCGACGCGATCGCCCAGAGCAATGTCCCGGCGCAGCACCGGGAACAGCTCCCGCACGTCTCCAGCCAGCTCGCGGGGCTCAACCGACTGCACGACCTCAACCAGCTGCACCAGGCAACCGACCTCGTCGCCCCCGTCTTCGGGCTGCTCCCCGTCGGCTAGCACCGGACGCGCCGGACGGTCACCGGATCCGGACGCACCATTTTCAAGGGCCCCCGCTCCGGCCGGGGGCCCTTGACTCATTCCGGGTGGGTCGCAGCCTCGGGGTTAGTTGAATGAAATTTCACTGCGCGAACAGAAGTGGTCACCCCGCGACCGCTCCGCCCGGGGGATTCCGGGCATCCTGGATGTGTACCGCCGTAGTGACACCGGAGGAATCCGCGCCATGGCCATCACCCGTGAACTGCTGATCGGCGGCAAGGACGTTCCCGCCGCCTCGGGCCGCACCGCCGAGGACGTCGATCCCTACACCGGCGAGGTGTACGCGACGGTCGCCGCGGCGGGGCCGCGCGACGTCACCCGGGCCGTGGACGCGGCCGACGCGGCGTTCGGCTCGTGGGCGGCGCTCGCCCCCTTCGCCCGCCGGGCGGTCTTCCTCAGGGCGGCCGACCTCCTCGACGCCAAGGGCGACGAGGTGGCGGAGCTGATGGCACGGGAGGCGGGCGCCACCCGTCCCTGGGCGCACTTCAACGTGGCGCTCGCCGCCAACATCCTGCGCGAGGCCGCCGCCGCGATCACCGCCCCGCGCGGCGAGGTGCTCAGCGCCCAGGAAGAGGGCGTGCTCGGACTCGCGGTGCGCGAGCCGCTGGGCGTCGTCGCCGCCTTCGCCCCGTGGAACGCACCCGTCATCCTCGGCGTACGGGCCGTCGCGGCGCCGCTGGCCGCGGGCAACACCGTCGTCGTGAAGGCCAGTGAGGACGCGCCGATCGCCTGTGCCCTGCTGGTCGCCGACGTGCTGCGGGAGGCGGGGCTCCCCGACGGGGTCCTGAACGTGATCACCAACGCGCGTGAGGACGCGGCCGAGATCGCCGAGACGCTGATCGCCGACCCCCGCGTCCGCGCTGTCAACTTCACCGGCTCCACGGACGTCGGCCGCATCATCGGTACGCATGCCGCGACCCATCTCAAACCCGCCGTACTGGAGTTGGGCGGCAAGAACGCGGTGCTCGTCCTGGACGACGCCGACGTGGACTACGCCGTCGACGCCGTCACCTTCGGCGTGTTCATGAACTCCGGCCAGATCTGCATGTCGGGCGACCGCGTCCTCGTCCACGAGTCCCTCGCCGAGGAGTTCACCCGAAAGTTCACCGCGAAGGTCGCCTCGCTGAAGGCCGGTGACCCCGGGCACCCGCACACCGTCCTCGGCCCCCTCGTCAGCGCCTCCGCCGCCCGGCGCGTCGCCGCGCTCGTCGAGGACGCCGTCTCCAAGGGCGCCACCGTCCTCACCGGAGCCGGCGAACCGGAGGGCGCGGTGCACCGGGCGACCGTGCTCACCGACGTGCCGAAGGAAGCCGAGCTGTACTACGCGGAGGCGTTCGGCCCCGTCTGCGTGGTCGAGACCTTCACCGACGACGACAGCGCCGTCGCCGCGGCCAACGACACCGACAACGGGCTGACCTGCGGCGTGATCACCGAGAACGCCACCCATGGGCTCGCCGTCGCGCGCCGGGTCCGTACCGGCATCGTGCACATCAACGACCAGTCCGTCGCCGACGAGCCGCACGCGCCCTTCGGTGGCGTCAAGGCGTCCGGCTACGGCCGCTTCGGCGGGCGCTGGGGCATCGAGGCCTTCTCCAGCACACGCTGGGTGACCGTCGCCACGCAGCAGGCGCACTACCCGTTCTGACGCTCCGTCACCGACGGGCACCGGCCGTCCGGCCAGGGGCGAGCCGGCGAGCGGCGGTCAGCCCGCGGTCGCGAGGAACTGCGTGGCGGCCAGCTCGGCGTAGAGCGGGTCCCCGGCGACGAGTGCACCGTGGGTGCCCACCGCGCGGACCCGGCCCGCGTCCATCACGACGATCCGGTCCGCCATCGTCACGGTGGACAGCCGGTGCGCGACCACGAGGACCGTCGTCGTACGGGAGACGTCGGCGACCGTGTCGCGCAGCGCCGCCTCGTTCACGGCGTCCAGCTGCGAGGTGGCCTCGTCGAGGAGCAGCAGACGGGGCCGGCGCAACAGGGCGCGGGCGATCGCCACGCGCTGGCGTTCGCCCCCGGACAGCCTGGTGCCCCGGTGGCCGACGAGCGTGTCGAGTCCCAGCGGCAGCCGCTCGATCAGGCCCTCCAGACGGGTGGTCTTCACCACCCGGTCCAGCTCGGCCTCGTCCGCGTCCGGGTTGCCGAGGAGCAGGTTGTCGCGCATCGACCCCGAGAGCACCGGGGCGTCCTGCTCCACATAGCCGATGGCCGCGCGCAGCCGGGGCAGCTCCCATTCCTCCAGCGGACGGCCGTCGACGCTGATGACGCCCGCCTCGGGGTCGTAGAACCGCTCGATGAGGGAGAACACCGTGGTCTTGCCCGCGCCGGAGGGGCCGACGAACGCGGTCATGCCCCGGGCCGGGACGGCGAACGTCACCCCGTGGTGGACGTACGGCAGATCGTCGGCGTACCGGAAGCGGACGTCCTCGAAGGCGAGCGCGGCCGGTTCCGCGCCGGGGGAGGGCAACGGCGCGGGCCGGGCGGCCGGTTCGGCCGGCAGGCTCAGTGCCTCCTGGATCCTGGCGAGGGCCGCGGCGCCGCTCTGGTACTGCGTGACCGCGCCGACGACCTGCTGGACCGGCGACATCAGATAGAAGACGTAGAGGAGGAAGGCGACCAGCGTGCCGACGTCGATGCTGCCGGTCGCGACCCGGGCGCCACCCACCGCGAGCACCGTGATGAACGCGATCTGCATCGCCAGGCCGGCCGTATTGCCCGCGGCGGCCGACCACTTGGCCGCGCTGACGCTCTGCCGCCACGACTCCTGCGCCGCCGCGTGGACGGTCCGCTCCTCGCGGTCCTCGGCGCCGGACGCCTTCACCGTGCGCAGCGCGCCGAGGATCCGCTCCAGCGCGGCACCCATGACGCCGACCGCGTCCTGTGCCCGGCGGCTCGCCCGGTTGATGCGCGGCACGATGACACCGAGCACGGTGCCCGCGCCGAGGATCACCGCGAGGGTGACGCAGAGCAGCACCGGGTCGACGAACCCCATCATGACGACCGTCGCGACGAGGGTCAGTCCGCCGGTGAACGAGACCCACCAGCGAGTCCGTGGTGACCTCCCGCAGCAGCGTCGTGTCGGAGGTGACGCGGGCCATCAGGTCACCCGGCTCGCTGCGGTCCACCGCCGGGACGCGCAGCCGCAGCAGATACGACGAGAGCGTGCGCCGGGCGCCGAGCACCACGGACTCGGCGGTGCGCCGCAGGACGTACGAACCCAGCCCGCCCACGGCCGCGTTGGCGACCACCAGCACCGACATGCCCAGCAGGGCACCGGTGATGGACCGGTCGTGCTCCAGGTCGTCGATAAGTCCCCTGGCCACCAGGGGCAGCACCAGACCGGTGGCCCCGGTGCCGAGCGCGAGCAGCGCGCCCGCCAACAGGGCCCACCGGTGCGGCCGTACGTAGCCGAGGAGCAGGCGCCAGGCGGGCGGGTCGGCTTCGGACACGGCGCTGCTCACGGCGCTCCTCGGGGAGTCGGGGCGGGGCACTCAGGCTACGTCGCCCGGTGGCCGCGCCGGCGGCGGGGACCCCGGGCCGCCTGGCCTGCTACCGGCCGGTCACCCCGTAGGGTCGGTCGACGGAACGTCGACCGAGGAAAGGTTGCTCACATGGCGCAGGAAGTACGTGGCGTGATCGCACCGGGGAAGGATCAGCCGGTGCGCGTCGAGACCGTCGTCGTGCCCGATCCGGGGCCCGGCGAGGCCGTGGTGCGGATCCAGGCCTGCGGGGTGTGCCACACCGACCTGCACTACAAACAGGGCGGGATCAACGACGACTTCCCCTTCCTGCTCGGCCACGAGGCCGCCGGCGTGGTCGAGTCCGTCGGCCCGGATGTCACGGACGTCGCGCCCGGCGACTTCGTGATCCTCAACTGGCGTGCCGTGTGCGGACAGTGCCGCGCGTGCCGGCGCGGGCGGCCCTGGTACTGCTTCGACACGCACAACGCCCGGCAGCGGATGACCCTCACGGACGGCACGGAGCTGTCACCGGCCCTCGGCATCGGCGCGTTCGCGGAGAAGACCCTGGTCGCCGCCGGACAGTGCACCAAGGTCGACCCGGCGGTGTCGCCCGCCGTGGCCGGGCTGCTCGGCTGCGGCGTGATGGCGGGCATCGGGGCCGCGATCAACACCGGCAACGTCGGACGCGGGGACTCGGTCGCCGTCATCGGCTGCGGCGGCGTCGGCGACGCCGCGATCGCGGGGTCCCGGCTGGCGGGGGCGGCGCGGATCATCGCCGTCGACATCGACGACCGCAAGCTGACCGCCGCCCGGGAACTGGGCGCCACGCACACGGTCAACTCCCGTGAGAGCGACCCCGTTGAGGCCATCCGCGAACTGACCGGCGGCTTCGGCGCAGACGTCGTCATCGAGGCCGTCGGCCGCCCGGAAACGTACCGGCAGGCCTTCTACGCCCGCGACCTCGCCGGCACGGTCGTCCTCGTCGGCGTGCCCACACCGGAGATGGAACTCGAACTGCCCCTGCTGGACGTCTTCGGGCGCGGCGGATCCCTCAAGTCCTCCTGGTACGGCGACTGCCTCCCGTCCCGGGACTTCCCGATGCTGATCGACCTGCACCTCCAGGGCCGGCTGGACCTCGGCGCGTTCGTGTCCGAGACGATCGCGCTGGACGAGGTGGAGCAGGCCTTCGAGCGGATGCACCAGGGCGACGTCCTGCGTTCGGTGGTGGTGTTCTGATGACGCACACACGCATCGACCATCTCGTCACCTCGGGCACGTTCTCGCTCGACGGCGGCACCTGGGACGTCGACAACAACGTCTGGATCGTCGGCGACGACCACGAGGCGATCGTCATCGACGCCGCCCACGACGCCGCCGCGATCGCCGAAGCCGTGGGCGACCGCGCGCTGCGGGCCATCGTGTGCACCCACGCGCACAACGACCACATCGACGCCGCGCCCGCCCTCGCCGAGCGGACCGGCGCCACGATCTGGCTGCACCCCGACGACCTGCCCCTGTGGAAGCAGACCCACCCCGGCCGGCTCCCCGACGCCTGGCTGGCCGACGGCCAGGTCATCGAGGTGGCGGGCACCGACCTGACCGTCCTGCACACACCGGGCCACGCCCCGGGCGCGGTCTGCCTGTACGCCCCCGGTCTGGGCAGCGTCTTCACCGGCGACACCCTCTTCCAGGGCGGACCGGGAGCCACCGGCCGCTCCTACTCGCACTTCCCGACGATCGTCCAGTCCATCCGCGAGCGTCTGCTCGGCCTGCCGGCGGACACCGTGGTGCGGACGGGGCACGGGGAGACGACCACCGTCGGCGCGGAGGCCCCGCACCTGGAGGAGTGGATCGCGCGCGGCCACTGAGAGCCCGGCGCCCCGGCCGTGCGGGCCCCGTACGGCCGGGACCCGCGCAGCCAGAACCCGCGCGGTCGGGACCCGAGCCCGCCGCAGGTCGCCGGGAAAAGGCGACAGAGGATGTCCGCCTTCCACGACACCCTCGGAGCGACACCGGCCGACGCGCCGCGTCGGTCAAGGTGGTGTCACGGAACACGGGAGGTCGGGAAATGGCAGGAGCGCTGGACGGCAAGGTCGCGCTGGTCGCGGGGGCGACCAGGGGCGCGGGCCGCGGAATCGCCGTCGAGCTGGGCGCGGCCGGAGCCGTCGTCTACGTCACCGGACGCAGTACGCGCGCCCGGCGCTCGGAGTACGACCGGCCGGAGACCCTGGAGGACACCGCGGACCTGGTGACCGAGGCGGGCGGCCACGGCATCGCCGTACCCACCGATCACCTGGTGCCGGCCGAGGTCCGCGCGCTCGTGGACCGGATCGCGGACGAGCGGGGCCGGCTGGACGTACTCGTCAACGACGTCTGGGGCGGCGAACTGCTCTTCGAGTGGGACACCCCCGTCTGGGAGCACGACCTCGACAACGGGCTGCGGCTGCTGCGGCTCGGGGTCGAGACCCACGCGATCACCAGCCACCACGCCCTGCCGCTGCTGCTGCGTCACCCCGGCGGCCTCGTCGTCGAGATGACCGACGGCACCGCCGAGTACAACCGCGCCAACTACCGCGTCTCCTTCTTCTACGACCTCGCCAAGTCGTCCGTCCTGCGCATGGCGTTCGCCCTCGGCCACGAGATCGGGCCGCGTGGCGCCACCGCCGTCGCCCTCACGCCCGGCTGGCTGCGCTCCGAGATGATGCTGGAGCACTTCGGGGTGAGCGAGGACAACTGGCGCGACGCCCTGGAGCGCGTCCCGCACTTCGGCATCTCCGAGACGCCCCGCTACGTCGGCCGTGCGGTGGCGGCCCTGGCCGCGGACCCCGGACGGGCCCGCTGGAACGGCCAGTCGCTCTCCAGCGGCGGGCTCGCCGGGACCTACGGCTTCACCGACCTCGACGGCAGCCGCCCCGACGCCTGGCGCTACATGGTCGAGGTCCAGGACCCGGGCGGGCCGGCGGACCCGACCGGCTACCGCTGAGCGCGGTGCTCGAACCCCTGCACGCGGCTGTCGGGGTGATCGCCGGAGCACTACGGTCGCCCGTATGACTGCGACGAGACGTTTCGAGGGGTACGGAGTTCTCATCACGGGCGCGGCCCGGGGGATCGGTGCCGCGACAGCCCGTCGGCTGGCCGAGGAGGGCGCCTCGGTCCTCGTCACCGACATCGACGCGGCCGAGGCGGAGCAGACCGCGGGGGCGATCCGGGCGGCGGGCGGCCGGGCCGAGGCATTCCTGTGCGACGTGGCCGAACGGGCCTCCGTGGAGCGGGCGGTGGCGTACGCGGTGGAGGCGTTCGGCTCGCTGGACGTGCTGGTCAACAACGCGTACGGGTGCACCCCGGACCAGCCGCTCTTCGAGGACGAGCCCGACGAGGTCTGGGCACGCGATCTCGAC
Source organism: Streptomyces sp. NPDC043867 (assembly GCF_056435845.1). Classification (NCBI taxonomy): domain Bacteria; kingdom Bacillati; phylum Actinomycetota; class Actinomycetes; order Kitasatosporales; family Streptomycetaceae; genus Streptomyces; species Streptomyces sp. NPDC043867. The sequence goes on from NZ_JBWKDS010000030.1 coordinate 10,149, forward strand.
CTCACGCTGACCGGCGCCTACCGCTGCTGCCGCGCCGCGCTGCCCCACCTGGTGGCCTCCGGCCGCGGCGCCGTCGTCGGCATCGGCTCCGTCAACGGCTTGCAGGACTTCGGCAACCACGCCTACAGCGCGGCCAAGGCGGGCCTCGTCTCCCTGACCCGCACCCTCGCCGGGCACGCGGCCCCGCGGGGAGTGCGGGTGAACCTGGTGGTGCCGGGCACGGTCCGCACCACTGCCTGGGCGGGCCGGGACGCCGACCTCGCCGCGGCGGGGGAGCTGTACCCGCTGGGCCGGGTGGGGGAGCCGGAGGACATCGCCGCCGCCGTGGCCTTCCTCGCCTCGCGGGACGCCGCCTGGATCACCGGTACGGCACTGTGCGTGGACGGCGGCCTCACGGCGGTCAACACCGGCTGGCGGCAGGCGGTCCGGCCTCACGGTGACTGAGCCGGCCCGCCCGTGTCACGAGAGCGCGGACGGGCACCGCTCACGGCTCCGGGGTGTCCAGGGCCCGCACCAGGGCGTCGAGCACCAGGTCCGTGTCCGCCTCCGACGTACGCCAGTTGCTGAACGCGGCCCGCAGGGCATGCGTCCCGTCGTACACGGTCGGGGTCAGGAAGGTCTCGCCCGACGCGGCGACGGCCGCGGCGAGTGCGTGCACCCGTTCCCGTGTCGCGTCGCCCGCGGTGAAGCAGACGACGTTGAGACGCACGGGCGCCAGGAGGCGCAGGCCCGGGGTGGCCGCGATGCGCTCGCCGAGCCGCCGGGCGAGCGCGATGTTGCGCTCCACGATCTCGCGGTGCCCCTCGCGCCCGTACGCCAGCAGGGAGAACCAGGACGGCAGGGCACGCAGCCGCCGTGAGTTCTCCGGAGTCAGATGCAGGAAGTCGGGGTCCCCGGTGGGGAGTCCCAGGTAGGGCGAGGCGTTGTGGAAGACCCGGACCTGGAGGTCCTGGCGCCGGGTGAACTGGACGGCCGCGTCATAGGGCACGTTCAGCCACTTGTGCAGGTCCACACAGACCGAGTCGGCCGCGTCGAGACCGTCGGTGAGGTGGGCGTGCGCGGGGGAGAGGGCCGCGAAACCGCCGAAGGCGGCGTCGACGTGGAGCCAGAAGTCGTGGCGCTCCTTGAGCGCGGCGATCGCCCGCAGGTCGTCGAAGTCGACCGTGTTCACGGTCCCGGCGTTGGCCACCACCACGGCCGGCCGGCCGTCGAGGGCGTCGAGCGCCTCGGCCAGCCGCCCGACGTCGACGGCCTCGCGGTTCCCGGCGAGTACGGGAACGCGGCGCAGCCGCTCCCGGCCGATGCCGAGCACGGACAGGGCCTTGGCGATGCTGGAGTGGGGGCTGCCGGACAGTACGTCGACGGGCCCCAGCGCCGCGGCGCCCTCCCGCGAGACGCAGACCCCGAGGCGCTCACCGAGCCACTCGCGGGCGACGGCGAGACCGACGGTGTTGGAGACGGTCGCACCGGTCACGAAGGCCCCGGCGTGTTCGTCGCCCAAGCCGAACAGCTCGCGCAGCCAGCCCAGCGTCTCGCGCTCCAGGGCGGTCGCGGACGAGTCTCCCGCGCCGGACACGTTCTGGTCGTACGCGCCGGTCAGCCAGTCGCCGGCCAGGGCCGCCGGAGTCGCGCCCCCGGTGACGAAGCCGAGATAGCGGGGGCCGGCGGAGCCGGAGAACCCGGGTGCCCACCGCTCGGTGAAGTGAGCCAGCGCACCTTCGGCCCCGACGCCCCCGGCCGGGAGCCGCTCGGCGTCCGGCGCCTGCCCGGGCCGGGCGACCGGCCGGTCCGCGAGGCCGCCCACCTCCCGGGCGGCGAGATCGCGCGCGGACTGAAGGAGGGCGGGGAAGCGGGCCAGATCCTCGGCGAGAGTGAGGTGCATGTCCGCAGGGTAGGCAGTCCACTGCACCGAATTCAGGGGCCAGTCGGGGAAAAGTGGCCCCTTTGCACGCCGAGCCCGGGGCGAGGCGTAATGTCACCGTTCCGTCGCAGCGTGCGGGGACCTACAACCGATTCCCCCGGCGGTCGGTCTAGGTGTCAGAGATCGCAAGACCGAATGAAGGGGAAGGGCCTGCCATGGGGGACATCCGCAGACGGGGCGCCGTCGCACTCGGGATCACCGGACTGATCGCACCGCTCTCGCTCGCGCTCGGCACCTCGCCGGCGCACGCCGCGAGCTGCACCACACAGACCGGCCCGTATCAGAAGCAGGTCGAGAAGTTCCTCGGCCGCCCGGTCGACGGCAGGCAGTCCAGCGCCGACTGCAAGGCGACCCAGGCCTTCCAGACCAAGCACGGCATCAGCCCGAACATCGGCTACGCGGGGTCCGTCACCTGGGGTGTGATGGATCTCATGAACAAGCAGAAGGCCGTCGGGAGCAACCCCAACAGGGACGGCGCGTGTCCCGTCAACAAGGGCCGCATCGCCTGCGTGAACCTGACGCTCCAGCTGAGCTGGATCCAGGACGGCGGCACGCTCGTCTACGGCCCGGTCCCGGTGCGGACGGGGCGCGACGGGTACGAGACCCGCACGGGCCTGAAGAAGGTCTACTGGCGTGACATCGACCACGTCTCGAGCATCTACAACGTCCCGATGCCCTACAGCCAGTTCTTCGACGGCGGTCAGGCCTTCCACTCCGTCGGCGTCAGCATGTGGAACCCGCCGGGCTCGCACGGCTGCGTCAACATGACCGCCACCACCGCGAAGAATTACTGGTCGCTGCTGAAGAACGGCGACGACGTGTTCGTGTACGGCCGCAAGCCCGGCACCTGACCGGCCGTCCCGTGGGCGGCGGGCCCGCGCCCGTTCGCCCGGTTACGAACGGGACAGTTCCGACAGGAGTGATCAGCTTCACGGTCCGGGATGCCCTTGAATGCGCCTTTACTCACATCGTCTTCACCCTCGGCCCCGTATGCTTCACATCATGTCCACCACTCCTGAATCCGCTTCGGCGCGCTCCGCGGCCGAGGTCAACGAGGAGATCCGGGCTCTTTGGTTCCGGACGGGCGGGACGCTGACCATGGACGAGCGGCGGGAGTACCAGCGGCTCGTCCTCGAGTGGGCAGCGGCCTCCCCGCGCACCACGCAGGTTGCGTGAGCGCGCCTCCCACCGACCGATTTCTCACTCTCCGCCGTCACAGGGCGGCCACGCCCGCCGGTGCCCCGGCCCGGCCGCCCGGCGGAGATCATCCCCAACTCTGCGCGTAGTGGCGGCGGTAGCGGCTGCGGTCCTGTTCCGTCCGGATGTACCGGGTGGCGACCAGGGCGACGATGCTGCCCGCGATGACCAGCAGGCCGGGCCCGATGTTCCTGGGGTCCGTGAGCCGCGACACAAGCGTCTCCGCGGTGCCGGGCGTGCCCACCGGCTCGACCGAGCCCGGTGCCGCGGCACCCGGCGCGACGGCGGCACCCTGCGTGGCCGAGGGCGCCGGCGCACCCTGACCGCCGGCCGCCGACGCACCCTGCTGTCCGGCCAGGCGCACACCGAGCGCGGTGAGCGCCTTGGTCACCGGCTGGAAGAACGTCGTGCCGCCCGCGTCGCAGTCGCCGTTGCCGCCGGACGTCACGCCCAGGGCGACACCTTCCGAGAACAACGGGCCGCCGCTGTCGCCCGGTTCGGCGCACACCGTGGTCTCGATGAGACCGGTGACCGTGCCCTCCGGGTAGTTGACCGTCGCGTTGAGCGCGGTCACCTCGCCGTCGTGCAGCCCGCTGGTGCTGCCGCTGCGGAAGACCCGCTGGCCGACCGCCGGATCGGCGGCCGCCGTGATCCGCACCCCGCGGTCCCCGCCGATGGCGACGACGTTGCTGTCCGTGCCGGTCTGGCCGTCCGCGTACCGCACGAGCGAGAAGTCACCCCCGGGGAACGACCGTGACACCGTCCGCCCCACCTGCCGGGTGCCGTTGGTGTCGGAGAACCAGACGGAGCCGGCCGGACCGCAGTGCCCGGCCGTCAGGATGAACTCACCGCGCCCGTCGGTCACGTTGAACCCCGCCGAACAGCGCCCGCCGGTCGAGAGGATCGGCTGCGCGCCGTTGAGCCGTGTGGTGAACGCCCCCCGGATCCGCTCCATGCGGACCCGGTCCCCGGTGCCGTCGGCCAGCTTCGTCATACGGGACCAGTCGGAGGCGGAGACGGTGCTGTCGCCCCGGACCACCACCTCGTTGTGCGCGTAGTCCACGGCCCAGGCGGTGCCGGGCACCCGGGGAGCCGAAGCCAGGCTCTCCGTCACGGACTTGAGGTCCCGCAGGCTGTGGTCGACGATTCTGGGCCGGGCACCGGCCTTCCGCACCTCGGCCGCCGCCCCCGCGTCCGTGACGCCCACGACCGGGCGGCCGTCGGAGCCGATCCAACTGCCCGCGGCGCGGTCCGTGCCGAGGCGCGCGACCAGCCCGGACCCCGTGTCGGCGGCGGACGCCGCGGAACTCCCCTGCGCACGCGAGGTGTCGGACGGCTCGCTCGCCACGGCGTGCGTGACCATCAGCCCACCGCAGAGCAGTCCGCCGACGGCGGCGAAGCGCGCTCCCCGTCGGACGATCCGTCGTCGTGCGTGCCTCATCCATGGCTCCCGAAGCCGAGCTGCGCGGCGTCACCACCGCCCGGGCGCCGGTCGAACGCCCCCCTTCCATACGTGCGTACGCGCCGCGGTGTTCACCCCTCGGCGCCGAGGACTCCCGGCACGGACGCCGTCAGAGCTTGCGCCCCACCCCGCCGAACATGGCCACCTCCTCCGGCTCCTCGCCGGAGACCGGCTCCGGGCGCCAGCGCGAGCAGGAGACCACGCCCGGTTCGAGGAGTTCCAGCCCGTCGAAGAAGCGGGCGACCGCCTCCGGGGTGCGCTGGGTCAGCTTCGGGGTGCCGTGCTCGTTCCAGAAGGCCACGGCCGCGTCCACGTCGGGCATCGCGGGGCTCGTGACGGTGTGCGAGAGGACGAGGTGGCTGCCCGGGGCGAGGGCGTCCAGGAGGCGGCGCACGATGCCGTACGCCTCCTCGTCGTCGTTCACGAAGATGACGACGCCGAGCAGCATCAGCCCGACCGGCCGGCTCAGGTCCAGTGTCCTGGCGGCGTGTTCGAGGATCGCGTCGACATTGCGCAGGTCCTCGTCGAGGTAGTCCGTGCTGCCTTCCGGGGTGCTCGTCAGGAGCGCGCGGGCGTGGGCGAGGACGAGCGGGTCGTTGTCGACGTACACGATCCGCGCGTCGGGGGCGAGGCGCTGGGCGACCTCGTGGGTGTTGTCCGCCGTCGGCAGCCCCGTGCCGATGTCGAGGAACTGCCTGATCCCGCGGTCGGCGACCAGATGCCGTACCGCCCGCCCCAGGAACAGGCGGTCGGCCTGGGCGTAGTCGCCTATGCCGGGGTGCAGTTGACGGATCTGGTCGCCGGCGGCGCGGTCGACCTCGTAGTTGTCCTTGCCGCCGAGCCAGTAGTTCCAGATCCGCGCGGTGTGCGGCTGTGTGGTGACGATGCGGCTGCGCACCGGCTCGGAGGGGTGTTCCGCGGCTGCCTGGTTCTCGGGCACGGTCGGCTCCTGGGTTTCTGGGGTCACTGGGGTCACTCGGTCAACAGGCAATCTAGACTGCCGAGTTGCCGCCCACATTCAGCGGGCCGCCGGCACCGGGCAGCCGGCCGTCACGGGCGCCCCGAAGGGCCTGTGCCGCAGCCGCCGACCGGCGTGCGGCCCCTACGCTGGTGCCTCATGACCAGTACTCCGCAGGACGCGGCCGCCGAGCCGAATCCCCTTCGCGCACTCTCCCTCGACCAGCTCCGATGCCGTACGAGCATGAAGTGGCGCACCCATCCCGACGACGTACTGCCGCTGTGGGTGGCCGAGATGGACGTGCCGTCGGCCGCGCCGGTGGTGCGGGCGGTCACGGACGCGCTCGCGCGGGGCGACACCGGCTATCCGGCCGGCACGGCGTACGCCGAGGCGCTGGCCCGGTTCGCCCGCGAGCGGTGGGACTGGGACGGGATCGCGGTGGAGCGCACGGCCGTCGTGCCCGACGTGATGCTCGGGACCGTCGAGGCGCTCAAACTCGTGACCGGCTCCGGGGACGCCGTGGTCGTCAACCCTCCGGTGTACCCGCCGTTCTTCGCGTTCGTGGAGCACATGGACCGGCGCGTCGAGGAGGCACCGCTCGGGCCCGGCCACCGGATCGACCCGGCCGCGCTGGAGGACGCCTTCCGCCGGGCCGTCGCGGGCGGGCGCCGGGCCGCGTACCTGCTGTGCAGCCCGCACAACCCGACCGGCACCGTGCACACCGCCGTGGAGCTGACCGCCGTCGCCGCCCTGGCCGGCCGGTACGGCGTCCGGGTGGTGGCCGACGAGATCCATGCCCCGCTCGTCGCCCCCGGCGTACGCTTCGTGCCCTATCTCGCCGTGCCCGGCGGGGAGAACGGCCTGTCCCTGATGTCGGCGTCGAAGGGGTGGAACCTCGCCGGTCTGAAGGCCGCGGTCGCCGTCGCCGGCCCCGCGGCGGCGGACGATCTGGCCCGCCTCCCGGAGGAGGTCGGACACGGTCCCAGCCATGTCGGCGTGATCGCCCACACCGCCGCGCTGCGGGACGGCACCGCCTGGCTCGACGCCCTGCTGGCCGGCCTGGACGAGAACCGACGGCTGCTCACCGCCCTGCTGGCCGAGCACCTGCCCGCGGTGCGGTACCGCCCGGCGGAGGCCACCTTCCTCGCCTGGCTGGACTGCCGCGCCCTCGGCCTCGGCGACGACCCGGCGGCGGTCTTCCTGGAGCGCGGCCGGGTCGCCCTCAACTCCGGGCTCCCCTTCGGGACCGGCGGCGCGGGCCACGCGCGCCTGAATCTGGCGACCTCGCCGGAGCTGATCACGGAGGCGGTGCGCCGGATGGCCGCAGCGGCCGGACAACTCTCTACCAAGAGGTAACTTTCGCGTCGCCTGCTCTCCACTTCTTGTCGTGACCATGGCTGACGCGGCGTGGGAGGTCTATCCTCGCCGCTCCGGGTCGACGAAGGGGACGGACATGAGAGCACGCGGTGCGGGGCGTCGGATCGGTGCCATCTCGGTGGTCGTGGCGCTGGGCCTCGGCGGAACCGCCGGCGCGACGGGGGCCGCCGCTGCGGCCCCGCGCGCGGCAGCCGTGAGCGCGGCGCCGGCGCAGGCGGCCGACATCGACTACGCCACCTGGCAGCGTGACGTCCAGGCCGTCATCGACCAGGCACAGCCCTACGTGCAGCAGCGCACCGCGCACCCCGCTGGGCAGAAACTCGCGGTCGTCTTCGACATCGACAACACCGCGCTGGAGACGGACTTCCACCCGTGGTACGAGCTGCCCACCCCGGCCCTCAAGGCCTCGCTGGCGCTGGCCCGTTACGCCCACGCGCAGGGCGCCGCCGTGTTCTTCGTGACCGCGCGGCCGGGCATCATCGCTAGCGAGACGAAGTGGAACCTCAAGGCCGTCGGCTACCCCGTCGACGGACTGCACGTGCGCAGCCTGCCCGACCTCTTCGACGAGGTCAGCGCCTACAAGACCGGCAGGCGCGCGGCGATCGAGTCGCAGGGATACACGATCATCGCGAACGTCGGGAACAACACCTCCGACCTCGTGGGCGGCCACGCCGAGCGGACCTTCAAACTGCCGGACTACGACGGCCAGTTGTCCTGACGCGGCGGCGGAGCGGGCCGGCGCCGGAGCGCGGGCGGGGGCAGGTTCGGCCCGAGAGGACCGGCCGGACAGGGCCTAGAATTCAGGTATGGACGATTCCCCGCTGGACGCGCTCGCCGCAGGCAAGTACCTGCTTGTCACCAGCTACCGCAAGAACGGCACGGGAGTCTCGACACCGGTCTGGGTGGTCCGCGACGGCGACGCCCTCGGCATCTGGACGGCTGCGGACACCGGCAAGGTGAAACGCATCCGCAACCGCCCCGACGTCCTCGCCGGCCCCTGTGACCTGCGCGGCCACCCGACCGGCGCCCAGCTCCCCGCCACGGCGGAGATCCTGGACCAGGCCGGGACCGACCGCATCCGCCAGCTCATCGCCCGCAAGTACGGCCTGTCCGGCCGCCTCACTCTGCTCGGCAGCCGGCTGCGCCGCGGCCGCGACGGCACGCTCGGGATCCGGATCACCCCGGGCTCCTGAGGCTCCGCCGGCGTGCCGCGCCCGCTGTTGGCGCACCGGCGCCGGCGCACGCCGTGCCGCTGGCGTGGGCGCGGGGCCTCGGCGTCCCACCGGGTCCGTCGGGCGTCCGGTCAGGCCCGCCGGCGGACCAGCAGCAGAGCCACGTCGTCGTCCGGTTCGGGGCGCAGGGCGGCGAGCAGCTGGTCGCTGGTCGTCTCGAGCGGGCGCTGCGGCCCCTGAAGCAGTCGCGTCAGCGTGTTCAGGCCCGTGTCGATGGGGTCGTAGCGGTTCTCGACCAGCCCGTCGGTGTACAGGGCGAGCAGGGAGCCCGGGGCCATGGCGACTTCCATGGTGCCGAAGTCCACGCCGCCGACGCCCAGGGGCACCCCGCCGGGGATCTCCAGGAGCCCGGCGCCGCCGTCGGGCCGGATGAGGACGGGCGGCAGGTGGCCGGCGCTGGAGAGTTCGCAGCTGCCCCGGCCGAGGTCGCACACCGCGTAGACGCACGTGGCGATCGTTTCGCCGAGCGATCCCGTGATGTCGTCGAGATGGCGCAGCAGCTCGGCGGGCGGCAGGTCGAGCCGGGCGAGGGCGCGGGTGGCCGTGCTCAACTGCCCCATGACCGCGGCCGACTGGACGCCCTTGCCCATCACGTCGCCCACGATGAGCCCGGTCCGGCCGGGCCCCAGGGAGAACACGTCGTACCAGTCGCCGCCCACCTCGCTGAGTGCCGGAAGATAGCGCGCGGCGATGTCCAGGCCCGCGTGCTCCGCGGGCGCGGGCGGCAGCAGACTTCGCTGAAGGGTCAGCGCGGCCGCGCGTTCCCTCCCGTAGAGGCGGGCGTTGTCGACGCAGATGGCCGCCCGCGCGGCGAGCTCGGAGGCAAGGATGCGGTCCTGCTCGTCGAAGGCGCGCGTGTTGACCGAGCGGTAGAGGCTGAGCGTGCCGAGGACCTCTCCCCGGGCCACCAGCGGGACGGCGAGATAGGAGTGGACGCCTGCCGTGTGCAGGGCCTGGGCGGCGTGCGCGTCCCTGGCGATGCGCCGCATCATCGCCGCGTCCACCCGCTCCACCAGCACCGGCCGGGCCTCGCGCACGCACTGCGTGATGATCCTCGACGAGCTGTACGTGGCCAGCTCGCCCACCGGGTCCGCCGCGTGGATCGCGTCGGTGAGGTAGCCGGCCGCGACCGCGAGTGCCCTGAACTCGGCGTGCGAGTCGCCGGTGACCGCCGAGGTGGTGCCGTGCGTGACCACGGTCTCCAGCACGTCGACGGCGGCCAGGTCGGCCAGCTGCGGCACCGCCACGTCCGCGAGCTCGCGGGCGGTCTGCTGAAGATCCAGTGTGGTGCCGATGCGGGCGCCCGCGTCCGCGATGACCGAGAGCCGTTCGCGTGCCTCGGAAACCTCCGTCGCCGCGTTCTGCCGCTCGGTCACGTCGATGATGGCCATCGCCAGCCCGAGGACGCGGCCGTGCGTGTCCTCGATGCGGTGGTACGACTCCGAGAACGCCCGGAGATCCGGGTGCCCCGGTGTCCGGCCGACGGTCATCTGGTCCAGCAGGGGCCTGCCCGTGACCAGTACATGCCGCATCCGCGACTCGATCGCCTCGACGTCGAGATCCGGCAGGACCTCCCCGATGCGGCGTCCGAGGACCGCTTCCCCGGGCACGCCGTTCATCCGCTCCAGGGCGGGATTGACGCTCACCCACCGCAGATCCGTGTCGAACACGGCGATGCCCAGCGGCGTCTGCCGGACCAGACTGTGCGACAGGGCCAGGTCCCGCTCGACGCCCCGTACGGTGGTGGCGTCCGCCGCGAGGCCCAACAGGAGCGTGTTCCCCTGACGGTCGCGCAGCCGCATGGTGCGGAACTCCACCGGGACCTCCGTGCCGTCCCGGTGCTGGAGCGGGAAGACGCCCGCCCATCCGGCACCGGACCGCACCTGGGCGAACAGGTCCCGGGCCCGCCGCCGGTTGTCCGGGGACACCAGCAGCTCGTCGGCCCTGCGGTCCAGGGCCTCCCGCGCCAGGTATCCGAGCAGCTGCTCGGCCTCGGGGCTCCACAGCACGACCCGTCCGTCGCCGTCCAGGACCACGGCCGCCACCTGCAGCAGGTCGAGCAGGCCTCCCGGCGTCGCGGTGGCCCCGTCGCCAGGCCCGGATGCGTACTCGTGCATTCCAGCCGCTCCTTCCGGCGCGGCTCCGACACCGCGAGGATCCGCCCCGCGGATTCTTCGATTACGGCACAGCACGGGCGGCCGGGCAACCCCTGCACCACGCGTCACCGGGGCCGCGCGCCCGCCGCGGGCCGTCTCAGCCGCGCCCCCGGCCGGCCAGTGCCCTCAGCACGGCGGAGCGTCCGCGGTCGGGCACGGTCCACAGGGTCTGGCCGCGCACGCCCCAGCCCTCCAGCAGCGCGTTCGCGGCCAGGAACCCGGAGGTCGCCGCGCGCTCCATGAGCGCCACGGGCAGATCCGTACGGACCAGGTCGCCCGCCACCGTCAGACCCGGGTCCGGCGTCCGCACGGTGGGCCGGTCGGCGTACCCGCCCACCGGGAAGAGCGGGCAGTCGGCGCGCCACTCGTGCCGCACGTCGACGACGCCGGCCGCCCGCGTCTCCGGATACACCCGGTGCAGCTGGTCGACGAGCCGCTTCTCCTCCACGTCCCGTACGCAGTCCTCGGGCAGCGCGTAGGCGTGCAGTTCGACCACGGAGCCGCCCGTGCGGGCGGCCCAGCGGGCGGCCTCGCCCTCCCAGCCGGAGAGCACGCTGACGTTGTCCAGGGAGCCGAACCCGCTCGTCCCGAGGAAGCCGGGGCGGCGCGGGGCGACCGGGCGGTCCAGCCACAGCCGGGACACGAGGAACGGGGGAGCGGTGCGCAGCCCCGCCACCCGGGCGCGCCAGCCGGCGTCCCCCAGCTCCGGGGAACGGCCCACGACCGTACGCAGCCCTTCCGTGTCCAGGGCGAGCACGACCGTGTCGTGGTGCCGCTCGCCCCCGGAGTGCACGACGCGGTAGCCGCCCCGGGGAGCGGGCTCCACGCATTCGACGGGGGTGGCGGTGCGCACCTGTGCGCCGAGGGCGTCGAGACGGCGGGCCAGGGGTTCCCACAGCGCGGCCGGGAAGGGTTCGCCGGGGACGTCGAACAGCAGGCCCTCGGAGGACCCCAGGAAGTAGATGTGGAACATCAGCACCATCTCCGCGGCGGACAGCGTCCGCGGATCGGCGAAGAAGCTGCGGGAGAAGACCTCGAAGGCCAGATGGTGTGCCGCCGCGGGAAAGCGGATCGAGGCGAGGAAGTCGTGGGCGCTGGTGCCGTCCAACCGGTCGTAGACGTCCGGGACCCGCACGTCCAGCAGCGGAAGGGCCGCCGACGGGTTCATCCGCAGCAGATCGCGTGCTCCGAACGTGGGACTGAGGGCGGCGAAGCCCAGGGCGCTCCAGGGCGGCGTGCGCGGCACGTGGCGGAAACTGTCGTGCAGGCCGCTGCTGTGCCGCAGGGGATAGTCGGGCAGGGCGGTGAGCATGCCGAGGTCCGGATCGGCCCGGCGCAGCAGGCCCCGCAGGTTGTAGTACTGGCGGAAGAACGCGTGGAAGCCCCGGCTCATCGTCGCCGGACTCCCGTCGGCGAGCGTGACGGGCCGGCCGGAGACCCGTCCGCCGAGCACCTGGTCCCGTTCGTAGAGCGTCACCCGCACCCCCCGCTCGGCGAGAGCGGTCGCGGCGGCGAGCCCCGCGACACCGCCGCCGACCACGGCGGTAGAAGGCGCTTTTCCCGTCACCCGTGGACGGCCCGGACGCGGGAGGAGCACCCGGGCGCGCCGGTCCCGGCCCCGCCGCGGCGCGCCGCCCGTACGCCGGTTCACGCGGCACCGCCGTGCTGGCCGTCCTCGCGCCTGCCGACCACCGTGTGCACGATGCCGGTCTGCCAGCCCGGGACCGGCAGCACCCGCACCTGCCCGAAGCCCGCGCGCCGCACCCGCTCGCCGAAGGCCTGCGCCGTGTCGAACTCGACGACACTGCGCCACAGATGGCGGTAGAGGCGGCCGTCCCCCGCGGCCGTGCCGGCCGGCAGGACGATGCCCCGGCACACCGCGTTCCACACCGCGCGGTGGGCGGGCAGACCGCTGAGCGTGTACTCGTGCACCGCGAGTCTGCCGCCCGGGACGAGCAGGTCGCGGACGGCCGCGAGGATCCGGTCGGGATCGGCGACGTTGCGGAACAGGTACGCCGCCAGGACCGCGTCGAACGGTCCCTCGACCCCTTCCACGGCCAGCCGCTCCGCCGAGGAGTGCCGGAACGTCACCCGCGCCGGCCAGCTCTTGGCCGCCGCCCGCTCCAGCATGCCCGCCGACGCGTCCACCGCGACGATGTCCGCCCCGGGCAGCACGGCGGCGAGCGCCGCGGTGGACGCCCCCGTACCGCAGCCGAGGTCCAGCACCCGCCGCCCGGCCCCGCCGTCCGGGAGGGCCAGGCGGCGCACGGAGCGCCGCAGATGGGCGTGGTACCCGGGATTGAAGGCGACCAGGCGGTCGTAGGTGCGGGAGGCGCGGTCGAACGCCGTGGCCAGCTCCGCGTCGCACAGCAGGGGCATGCAGTCTCCTCGTTTTCCGGCAGGGGGCGGTCGCTTCGGCGGCGTCAGGTCTCCGCGGACGGACGCCGGGGCAGCCAGGGCAGTTCGGCCGCCGTACGCAGCATCGGCAGGACGGGGGTGTGCAGGCCGACGGCGATGTCCTCGCGCAGCCGCGTGCGTCCGTCGAGGAAGCGCAGCAGACGCTCCGCGGGGACGCGTCCGAACAGATGGGAGAAGAAGTCCGCGCCGTCGATCCGCCCGGTGGCCAGCGCGCGCAGCAGCACGGCGTCCATGGCACGGGAGCGGACCGAATGCGCCGGCGGAGGCGCCGGGCGGCGCCCGGCCCGGAACGCTGCCGCGACGGCGCGCGTCTGACGCTGCACGGCCGCGAAGGTGTACCCGGTCGACGGCCGGGTGGCCCCGCCGGCCGTGCCGATCCTGAAGATCGCCTCGCCGGTCTGCCGGGCGAACACGGCGTCCGTCATGGGAATCGCGCCCGTCTCCCGCGCGGTGACCTCGAACGCGCCCAGACCGAGGACGTCGCCCGTGTAGTGGCGCAGGGCGGCGTCGTACTGGTGCGCGGTCAGCGGCGCGGCCGAGAACTCGGTGTACTCGACCAGCGCGGTGCGGCGCCCCGTGGGCAGCACGTAACCGAACGAGAGACCCCGGGCGGGCTGCGGGGTCCGGAAGTCCATCAGGTCCACGACGTCCCGGTCGAAGGCGGGGCGGTCGGTGCGCACGAACCAGCCGTGGAAGTGCTGCAGCAGGGTGGTGCGAGCCGCGGGGAGCGCCTCCAGCGGGCGCGAGTCGAACACCCAGCGCGCACGCACGTCCACCGACGCGCCCGCCGCGGTGGACCCGCGGACCTGAGCACCACCGCCGGACAGGCCCTCGACACTGTCGACGACGGCCTCGACCACGCGGACCGAGGCCCGGTCGGCGAGATCGTGGTGGACGAGTTCCTCGAAGTCGTCCGAGCACAGCATCTTGTAGCGCAGGGGAGCGATACGGCTCTCGGTCGAGGAGCCCCCCTTGCCCCGGACCCTGAGGCGCTGCCAGGAAGCCGTCAGCGCACGGTCGTAGACACCGGGCCCCGCCTCCCAGAAGCACCAGGTCCGGCGGGACGGGCGCAGCGGCCCGGGCGGCGCCGTGAGCAGGACGACGGAGGGGGTACGGCGGCCCGCGGCACCGGACGAGAGCCGGTGCGCCAGGGACAGGCCCGCGGCTCCCGCGCCGATGATGGCGACGTCCGCGTCGAGCACAGGTTCCACTCCTCGGGTACGGCGGGGAAGGCGGCGGGCACGGGGATGCGCCCGCCGAAGCATTCCGCGTGCACCCCTCCCGCGGATGCGCGCCGCACCGAACCCGCGCGCGGGGTAGGCCGGTCGGCGCAGCGCCACCCCGCGAGGATGAGTGGACCGGGGCAGGCCGCCCAGGTACGGCGACTGCTGTGACCACCCTCGGCGGGGCGCGGTGACGCCCCTCCAGGCCGGGCGCCGTGACCACCCTCCAGGCCGGGCGCGGTGACGCCCCGTCGGCCGGGTGTCGTATCCCGCCGCCCCGGTGGGATACGGCGTCCCGACGGCCAGGTGCTGTGACCAGCCTCGCGGCCCGGCGCGGTGACGTCCCGTCGGCCGAGTGCCGTGACCGCTCACCCGGTTGGGCGCCGTGCCCGCCGTGCTGGTGGGGTACGACGTGCCGTCGGCCGGGTGCCGTGACCACTCTCCAGGGCCGGGCGCGGTGACGCCCCGTTGGCCGGGTGTCGTACCCCCGCCGCCCCGGTGGCGTACGACGCACCGCCAGGTGGGCCTGGTTGCTCACCCGAACAGCGTCCGATCCGGGTGCCGCTCGTGTGTCGCCGCGCTCCCGGTCGGAGCCCGCAGTAGCTTCACCGCTCGCGGCCGCCACCGTCCGGATCGGCCCCGGCACCCCCAACCACCCCGGCGGACGGGAAAAAAGGACGCCATCGCATCCGCCACGCCCACCCCGGCCGAATCAGCTCCGGCAAACCCGCGTCCGCAACGACGAGAGGAACCGGGATGCGTCGTACGAGGGCCGGGGAGCACCCCGCGATCGGCCCGGCACCCCTGACTCCGCACAACCTCCGGGAGGCGAGCGCCTCTTCGGGCCCGTCCGGCGGCTCGCACCCGCACCCGCACCCGCACCCGGAGGCGGTGGACGCGGACGTGCCCGCCGCCGTCGGACGTGTGCTGGACACGGTCCTGCGCGAACGCGTCACCCAGGCGTCCGCGCTGGACACCGACTTCGGAGCCGACGTGGCCGAGCGGGTCGCCCGGTTCACCCGGCAGGGCGGCAAGCGGATGCGTCCGCAGTTCCTGTGGTGGGCGCTGCGCGGCTGCGGCGGCGGACGGAATGCCGTCCAGACCGAACACGCCCTGCGGATCGGCGCGGCGCTCGAACTCCTCCAGACCTGCGCGCTCGTCCACGACGACGTCATGGACGCGTCCGTACTGCGCCGGGGCCGGCCGGCCCTGCACGTCGACCTCTGCGCGCAGTACGCCCGACTGGGCGGCCGGCGGGCCCGGTCGCTGGGCGAGGCCGGGGCGATCCTCGCCGGCGACCTGGCCCTCGCCTGGGCGGACGATGTCGTCGCGGACCTGGGCGCCGACCCGGGGACGCCGCCCGCCGTCCAGCGGATCTGGCGGGCCATGCGCACCGAGATGGTGGCGGGCCAGTACCTGGACGTGCTCGACCAGGCGAGCGTCTCAGGCTCTCCGGCCCGGGCCATCCGCGCCGCCTGCCTCAAGAGCGCCCGCTACTCGGTGGAACGGCCACTGACTCTGGGCGCCGCGCTGGCCGGAGCGGACCCCGGCACGACGGACGCCCTGTGCGCGGCGGGGCGCTGCGCCGGAGTCGCCTTCCAGCTCCGGGACGACCTGCTGGGCGTCTTCGGCGACCCGCGCGGCACGGGCAAGCCGTCCGGCGACGACATCCGCGAGGGCAAGCGCACCTATCTGGTCGCGGTGGCGCGGGCGCGTGCCACGCAGGCCCGGGACACGGCGGCCATCGAAATTCTCGAGCGGTGCGTCGGCGCCGGTGACCTGACCCCGGCCCAACTCGCCGAGGTGCGGCACGTCCTGGAGGCCACCGGCGCGCGGACCGCCGTCGAGCGGAGGATCGAGCGGCTCGCGGCCCGCAGCACCCAGCATCTCGCCGCGGCCACACTCCTGCCCGTTGCCAGGACGCGCCTGCACGCCCTCATGTGCGCGGCGGCCGGGGTGACAGCGGCCCCGGACCCGGCGGCGGAACCGCCGGGCACCGCCGAGCAGGACCCGACCGCATGTCTCACCGGCGCCGGAGCCGCGGGAGGAACACGATGACGAGGACGATCCCCGGCCGCACCGACCACGTGGTGGTGGTCGGCGCGGGCCTGGCCGGGCTGTCGGCGGCACTCCACCTGCTGGGAGCGGGCCGCCGGGTGACCGTCGTCGAGCGCGGCACCCTGCCGGGCGGGCGGGCCGGCCGCATCGACCGCGCCGGGTACCGGATGGACACCGGCCCCACCGTGCTGACCATGCCGGACATTGCCGACGAGGCGTTCGCCGCCGTCGGCGACAGCCTCCACGACCGGGTGGACCTGATCCCCCTCCACCCCGCCTACCGGGCGCGCTTCGCCGACGGCGGCGAACTCGACGTCCACACCGGGGCGGAGGCCATGGAGGCCGAGATCGAACGCTTCGCCGGGGCCGGTGAGGCCGCCGGCTACCGACGGCTGCGCCACTGGCTGGAGCGGCTCTACGCCGTGCAGCTGCGCCGCTTCATCGACGCGAACTTCGACTCGCCGCTGCAACTGCTCACCCCGGACCTCGGCCGACTCGCCGCACTCGGCGGGTTCGGCAGACTGGACGCCCGTATCGGACGCTTCCTCGGCGACGAACGCCTGCGCCGCGTCTTCTCCTTCCAGGCCCTGTACGCCGGAGTGCCCCCGGAGCGGGCCCTCGCCGCGTACGCCGTCATCGCGTACATGGACACCGTCGCCGGGGTGTACTTCCCGCGCGGCGGCATGCACGCCCTGCCGCAGGCGATGGCCGACGCCGCCGCGGACGCGGGTGCCGAACTGCGCTACGAGCACGACGTGACGGCTCTCGAACGCTCCGGCGCGCGGGTCACCGCGGTCCTCACCTCCCAGGGCCGCATCCCGTGCGACGCCGTCGTGCTCACCCCCGACCTGCCCGTCACCTACGGCCTGCTGGGCCGCCGCCCCCGCCGGCCGCTGCGCCTGCGGCACGCGCCGTCCGCCGTCGTCCTGCACGCGGGCACCGACCGGACCTGGCCGGGCCTCGGGCACCACACGCTGTCCTTCGGGCGGGCCTGGAAGGGCACGTTCGACGAACTGACCAGGACCGGGAGCCTGATGACCGACCCGTCCCTGCTGATCACCCGTCCCACCGCCACCGATCCGTCACTCGCCCCCGAGGGCCGCCACCTGCACTACATCCTGGCGCCCTGCCCCAACACCGACATCGGACCCGGGGTCGCCGCCTGGGGCGACCTCGCACCCCGCTACCGCGACAGCCTCCTGGACGTCCTGGAGCACCGCGGACTCACCGGGATCGCCGCGTCGATCGAGGAGCAGTGCCTGGTCACCCCGGCCGACTGGCACGGCCAGGGGCACGCCGCCGGTACGCCCTTCTCGGCGGCGCACACGTTCGCGCAGACCGGCCCCTTCCGCCCGCGGAACCTCGTCGCCGGCACCGAGAACGCGGTGCTGGCGGGCTGCGGGACCACCCCGGGCGTCGGCGTACCGACCGTCCTCATCTCCGGCAAGCTCGCCGCGGCCCGCATCACGGGCCCCCGCGCCCGCCGGGGCCCCCGCCCACCCGTCCGCCGTACGACCGTCGAAGGCGTCCGCCCATGACCGACCGCGAACTCGATGCCGCCGGCATCCACGAACCGGACCTGCGCGCCGCCTACGCCCACTGCCGCACACTCAACGCGCGGCACGGACGGACCTACTTCCTCGCCACCCGGCTCCTGCCCGTGGCGCGGCGGCCGGCCGTGCACGCGCTGTACGGATTCGCCCGCTGGGCCGACGACATCGTCGACGCCCTGGACGAGCGCCGCACCGTCCACGACCGCACCGCGGCGCTCGCCCGGCTGGAGACCCGCCTGAGCCGCGGCCTGCGCCGGGACGGCCCGGTGGACGAGCCGGTGGTCGCGGCCCTCGCCGACACCGCCGCCCGCTACCGCATCGACCACCGCCACTTCACCGACTTCATGGCCTCGATGCGCAGCGACCTGCACGTCACGGACTACGCGACCTACGCGGACCTGTACGGCTACATGCACGGTTCGGCCGCCGTCATCGGGCTGCAGATGCTGCCGGTGCTCGGCACGGTCGTACCGCGCGAGGAGGCCGCCCCGCACGCGGCGGCGCTCGGTGTGGCCTTCCAGCTCACCAACTTCCTCCGCGACGTGGGGGAGGACCTCGACCGGGGGCGCGTGTACCTGCCCGCGGACCTGCTGGGCGCCCACGGCGTCGACCGGGCCCTGCTGCGCTGGAGCCGGGACACGGGCCGCCGCGACTCCCGGATCACCGCGGCCCTGCGCGCCGCCGAGGACCTGACCCGCGGTGTCTACCGCGCGGCCGCCCCCGGCCTGGCCATGCTCGCCCCGGTGTCACGGCCCTGCATCCGCACCGCGTTCGTCCTCTACGGAGCCATTCTCGACACCGTCGCCGACGAGGGATACGCCGTCCTGCACCGCCGTGCGGTGGTGCCCCGGCGCCGGCGGACCGCCGTCGCGCTGGACGGCCTGGTGCGCGTGCTGGCCGCGCGGGCCAGAGCCCGCGGCACGGACCGCACGCCATCGGGGCCCGCCCGCCCCGCCTCCCGCGAAGGCCGCGCGTGGCCGTCCCGGCGCAAGGAGGCGGCGTGAACAGCGCCCGCCGACCCGCCCCGCGACGGCTGCCGCTGCGGCTGCGCCGCCGTCCCCTCGCCTGGGAGAAGCAGCAACCCACCTGGTGCGAGGCGCGGCCGGGCGTCATCGCCGACGCGCTGAAGCGGGCCCTCGCCCGCCCGTCGGGCAACTGGTACGTCGTCGGCGCCACCCGGGACCTCAATCCGGCCCGCCCTCTGGCCTGCTCCGTCGCCGGGCAGGAAGTCGTCGTCTGGCGGGACGCGGGCGGACGGCTCGTGGCCGGGCCGGGGGTGTGCCCGCACCTGGGCGCACCGCTGGCCCGCAGCCCCGTCCGCTGCGGCACTCTCGTCTGCCACTGGCACGGCCTCGCCCTGGACGGCGGCCCCGCGGCCGGCTGGGAGCCCCTGCCCGCGCACGACGACGGGGTGCTGGTGTGGGTGCGCCTCGACGCGGTCGGCAAGGAGGAGCCGCTGCCCGCACCGGTGCTACCGGTGCGACCGCCGCTGTCGGGGGCGGTCGAGGCCGTGTACGGCGCGGTCGGCGGGTGCGAGCCGGAGGACGTGGTGGCCAACCGCCTCGACCCCTGGCACGGGGCCTGGTTCCACCCGTACTCCTTCGTGGACCTGACCGTCGTCCGCAGCCCCGCCGACCCGGGGTCCGGCGACGACGCCGACCGTGCCGACGGGTTCGCCGTGGACGTCTCCTTCAAGCTCACCGGCCGGCTCGTCGTGCCGGTACGGGCGGTGTTCACGGCACCGGAACCCCGCACGGTGGTCATGCACATCACCGACGGGGAGGGACAGGGCTCGGTGGTCGAGACCCACGCGACCCCGCTGGCCCCGGACGCACTCGGCCGCCCGCGCACCGCGGTGACCGAAGCCGTCGTGGCCGCGTCGGACCGCCGAGGCTTCGCCGTCGCCCGCGGCGCGGCGCCCCTGCTCCGCCCGCTGATGCGAGCCGCCGCGGGCCGCCTGTGGCGCGACGACCTGGCCTACGCGGAAAGACGCTGGCAGCTGCGCCACACGGGACGTTTCCCGGGGTGAGGCAGGGGCCGGCACTGTCACGTCAGGCCGTCGACGCCACCTGCGCAGTCTCCCACGCGAATCCGTCCGGGTCGGTGAACGGTCCGCCGTCGCCGCCGATCGTCAGCCGGTGCGATCCCGTGCCGTCGGGGGAGACCCCGGCGTCCTTGGCCAGGGCGCGGCGCCGGTACAGCGCCAGCTTGACGGGGCCCGGCCCGGCCTCGAACTCGACGTACACGCGGCTGAAGCTCTTCGCCACGGCGAGGCCGTGCTCGACGTAGAACCGCTTGCTCGCGGCCACGTCCGCCACGCCCAGCAGGAGCACGATGTCGTCGATCTGCCGGGTGCCCGGGCCGGTGTCCTTCTTCGCCGACGTCGCCACCTTCCAGACCGTCCCGTCCGGAGCCCGGACGACACCGCCGTAGCCCCAGAGCGACTTCGCGGCAGGCTTCAGCGGCTCGGCACCGGCGTCCAGGGCGGCGCCGACGAGGTTGTCGACGGTGGCCGGCTGCGCCACCGTGAGGGACAGCGTGAATCCGCGGAAGCCGGACGTGGGTGCCTCCGAGGCGCGCAGACGCACCTGCTCGCCGAGACCGAAGGCGGTGGTGCAGAAGCGGCGGGCGGCCGTGGGGTCGGCTACGTGAAGGGTGACGGATGCGATGGATGCCATGCCCGTCACGCTAGTTGTGACCGGCCGAGGTGCGCTTCTCCGATCCTGACCGGTTCGGGTGACGGCCGGGTGTCGGCACACACCCGCCGGCCGCGCATCCTGTCACCCGTGCCGAGCAGCGCGTCCCCGGTCAGAGGGCACTTCCCCGCGGCGGGAAGTGCCCCGGCCTGTCACCGGCCCTCGACGCGCTCCCGGAGCTGCTCGGGCGTCAGATAGGCGTTCGTGTACTCGAAGTCCCGCAGGGTCGCCGGCGTACGGGTCAGGAATCCCGTACGGACGAAGTCGTCGCCGGCCACCGAGTTCAGCGCCCAGTTCGTCGCCACCCTGACCTTCGCCACGTTGGTGCGCAGCGCCGACCAGTGGTAGCCGCGGGCGGCGATCAGAGCCGGCAGTCCGCGCAGCTCCACACCTAGCGGCTTGGACACGGCGTCCATGCCGCCGAGGTCGACGACGAGCCCCAGGTCCTTGTGCACGTACGGCGTCATCCGCTGCCCGCGCAGCGACGCGATGACGTTGTCCGCGACGTGCCTGCCCTGCCGCAGCGCGTGCTGCGCGGTCGGCGGGCAGATGGCGCCCGCCGTGTCCTTGGCCTCGTCCGGCACGGCGGCGGAGTCGCCGAGCGCGAAGACGCCGTCGTGGCCGGGCAGGCACATCTCCGAGGTGACCGCCAGCCGCCCCTTGACCGTCTCGGCCCCCAGGGTGGCGATCAGCGGGCTCGCCGCGACACCCGCGGTCCAGATCAGGGTGTGGGTGGGGATCACCCGGCCGTCGGTGAACGTGACCTCGTCGGGGCCCGCCTTCGCGATGGACACCCCCAGGGAGACGTCGATGCCCCGCTTGCGCAGGATGTGCAGGGCGCTGCGCCCCAGCTTGTCGCCCAGCTCGGGCATGAGCTTCGGCGCGATGTCGATCAGGTGCCACTTGATCAGCTTCGGGTCGAGCCTCGGGTAGCGCTTGACGGCGTTGTGCGTCAGGCGCTGCAGGCACGCGGCGGTCTCCGTGCCCGCGTAGCCCCCGCCGACCACCACGAACTGCAGCCGCGCCGCCCGCTCCGTCTCGTCCTCGCTGGCGTCGGCGATGTCGAGCTGCGAGATGACGTGGTCACGGATGTACACGGCCTCGGCGAGCGTCTTCATCCCCCGGGCGTGCTCGGTGAGGCCCGGGATGTCGAAGGTGCGGGTGATGCTGCCCGGTGCCAGCACGATGTGGTCGTACCGCTCGTTGACGATCTCACCCGAGATCTTGCGGACGACGCACACCTTGGCCTTCAGGTCCACGCCGATGGCACCGCCGGGGATGATGCGCGTGCGGTACTTGCGGCTCCGGCGCAGCGACACCGCGACCGACTGGGGGGTCAGCACCCCGGAGGCGACCTGCGGCAGGAGTGGCAGATACAGCTGGTAGGAGAACGGTGTCACCAGAGCCAGTTCCGCCTCGTTCGGTGTGAGCTTGCGTTCCAGCCGCCGGACGCACTCCACTCCCGCGAAGCCCGCTCCCACTACCAAGATCCTCGGTCGTGACACGATGTTCATCCCTTCACCGGCTGCCGACTGTCTGGCTTCCACGGGTTCCTCTGCCCCCGGTCCGCCGCCTCGCACATGATTGATCCCACCGCGCCACGAGCCGGCGCGCCACCGGGCGGGCGCCGGAGTCCACCCGGGCGGAGTTCCCGTGGTGCACGAGCAGTTCTGCCGAGGCTCGGAGCGGCGCCGGCGGGAGGGGCGGCCGGGTAGCTTTTCCGGGCTCGGACACCTCAGGAGTCCGCTTTCTCGTGTCGCAGGAAATCTGTCGTGGCGGGAGTAGACATTCGGCGTTGCGTGAGGCTAGTGTCTTCCTCGTAGCCAAGAAGTCGTTGAGGCGGCAGAGGCGAACTGCCGTATGTGCAGTACCCGCAGTGCCAAGGCACGGCAGCGGAGTGACAGGGCCGGAGAAAGCCGGGGTCCTGTCACTGGCTGCTGGGCCTGGCGGCTCACAGGAGCCGCCAGTCGTACGCAGGAACCGAAGATGCAGGTCGATCGAGCAGGACAAGCACGAAGGAGGTCGACACCATCAGGATCGCCCGGGTGAGCGCGTAGTCATCCCGGGTACCGCAGGCCCCGGAACGGAAGGTGGTCACACGGTTAAGCATCAGCGATCCCCGCACTCGCCCACGTCCCCCCGGCGACCGTGCGGAAACAGAAGGCCGGCGCAGATGTAGGCCGGCAGATGGTGTTGTAGAACCAGGGGCTCCGGTGCCGCACGGCACCGGAGCCCCTCGACTTGCGCCCCGCGCCCGGCCTCGCCACACCTGCCCGTGGCCGTCCACCGGTCGGCCGGAGCAGCTCCCCGCGCCGTCGTGCCGTACTCAGTGCCCCTGCCGGTGAACACCGGTCGCCCCCGCGGTTCCTGACAGCGGATCAGCCGGACGGCGACGCCGATGACCGGTCCCGGCCCCCGCGCACCGGGCGGGTCGTAGTATCGGGTGATCTCGGGTGGGAGATGGGGGTGGGGTATGGGCAGGCAGCGTCCCGGTGTCCCGACGCTGGAGGAGGTGGCCGCCCGCGCCGGTGTGGGGCGCGGCACCGTCTCCCGCGTCATCAACAACGCGGTGGGCGTGCGCGCTTCGACCCGGGACGCGGTGCGCCGCGCCATCGACGAACTGGGCTACGTGCCCAACCTGGCCGCCCGCTCACTGGCCGGCCGTCGCGCCGACGCCGTGGCGCTGGTGATGACGGAGAAGGACTGGCGGCTGTTCGGAGAGCCCTTCTTCAGCGAGATCGTCCGCTCGGTCGGTGACGCCCTGACCGACAGCGGGGTGCAACTGCTCCTGACGCTGATCCGTTCCGAGACCGAGCGGCAGCGCTTCGTGGAGTACGCGCGCGGCGGCCGGGTGGACGGGGTCCTGATGATGTCCGTCCGCGCCCAGGACCCGCTGCCGGACATGCTCGCGCAAGCCGGTCTGCCCACGGTTCTGCTGGGGCGGCGCACGGGCGACGAGTGCGTGACGTACGTCGACGCGGACAACGTCGGCGGTGCTCGCGACGCGGTCTCCCACCTGCTGGACAGCGGACGCAGGACCATCGCCACCATCACCGGTCCGCTCGACATGTACGTCGCCCAGTGCCGGCTGCGCGGCTACCGGGAGGCGCTGCGGCGCGCGGGAGCCGAGGACGTGCCGTCCCTCGTCGTGGAGGGCGACTTCACCGAGGAGAGCGGACGCCGGGCGATGACCGGCCTCATCGAGCGGCACCCCGGGATCGACGGGGTGTTCGCCGCCTCGGACACCACCGCCGCCGGTGCGCTGACCGCCCTGCGCGCGGCGGGCCGCCGGGTTCCCGACGACGTCGGAGTGGTCGGCTTCGACGACTTCCTGCTGGCCCAGCACACGGACCCCAAACTGACCACGGTCCGTCAGCCGGTGGAAGAGATCGGCCGGGCCATGGTGGGGCTGCTCGAGGAGGAGATGAAGGAGCCGGCCGTGGCCTGGCGGCATGTCATCCTCCGGACGGAACTGGTACTGCGCGACTCCGCCTGAGCGCGCGGCACCGGAGGATCCCGGCACCGGCGGGCGCGCCGCCGCCGGCATCCGGTGCCGTGCCTCGGAGCGGCCCACTCCGGCGACTTCGGAGGCGCGAGGCGCCTTCCGGGAGCGCTCCCGGAAAGAACGCACTCGGAGCCCCGCCGAGGGAACACCCCTCGGACCAGCGGCTTCGAAATTGCGTCCATGCTGTCCCGTCCACCCTCTTGTCAGCGACATGGGTGACTTCTACAGTCCCTCTCGAATCATGAGTGGGAGCGCTCCCACCGACTCCAGGACGACCGGTTCCACCGCACACCCCGGCCGCCCCTCCGAGAGAGGACCCCCCGCATGCGACCGCGACCGCAGTGCATCACCGCCACCGCCGCCGGGTTCCGCGCCGCATTCGCCAAGCCGACGGCCTTCAGCCTGAACGGGACCGCCTGCACGAGCGCGTGACGTCCGGCGTCGGATCCGCCGCGCATCGCTCGCCGGCCCGGGAGGCGGCGCGTGCCCGACTCCCCGCCCGTCCGGCCGGCACCCTCGCCGGACGGGCGGGGCTTCCAACGCCCCGGCTTCTGGGCGGTAGCCGCTTCCCGACCCACGCGCGGGGACCCGAGGGCACCCGTCGGCCGGAGGACGCACCACCCCGCACACCCGACCGAGTACGACCGGAAGGAGAAAAGCATGGCTCGACGCAGCACCATTCTGTCGATGGCGGCCGCCTTCGCCACCCTGCTCGCGGCGCTCGGCATGACCCTGCTGGGGCAGGGCTCCGCCCAGGCGCACGGGGTGGCGATGCTTCCCGGCTCGCGCACCTACCTCTGCTACCTGGACGCCCGTACGGGCAACGGAGCACTGGACCCGACGAATCCCGCCTGCCGGGACGCCGTGAACAAGAGCGGCACCACACCGCTGTACAACTGGTTCGCCGTGCTCGACTCCCAGGCGGGCGGCCGGGGCGCCGGTTATGTGCCGGACGGCACCCTGTGCAGTGCCGGCGACCGGTCGCCGTACGACTTCTCCGGCTACAACGCGGCCCGCGCCGACTGGCCCAGGACGCATCTGACGTCGGGGAAGACCATGCAGGTGCAGTACAGCAACTGGGCGGCGCACCCGGGCTCGTTCCGGGTCTACCTGTCCAAGCCCGGCTGGTCGCCCACGTCCCAGCTGGGCTGGGGCGACCTGGACCTGATCCAGACCGTCACCAATCCGCCCCAGCAGGGGTCACCGGGTGCCGACGGCGGCCACTACTCCTGGGACCTGGCTCTGCCCTCCGGCCGTTCGGGCAACGCCCTGATCTTCATCCAGTGGGTGCGGTCCGACAGTCAGGAGAACTTCTTCTCCTGCTCCGACATCGTCTTCGACGGCGGCAACGGAGAGGTGACCGGCATCAGGAACCCGGGCGGCACGCCGACACCCACCCCCACACCCACACCCACACCCACACCCACACCCACACCCACCCCGACCCCGACCCCGACGCCCACCCCGACCCCGACTCCCTCGGATCCGCACACCGGATCGTGCATGGCCCAGTACACCGTCGTGAACTCCTGGAGCGGCGGCTTCCAGGCGTCCGTCGAGGTGATGAACCACGGCACGGAGCCGCGCAACGGCTGGGCCGTGGCGTGGAAGCCGGGCACGGGGACCAAGATCAGTAGCGTGTGGAACGGGTCCCTGTCCACCGGCACGGACGGCACGGTCACGGTCAAGAACGTCGACTACAACCGCGTCATCGCCGCCGACGGCAGTGTCACCTTCGGCTTCACCGCCACCTCCACGGGCAACAACCTGCCCGCGGGCTCGATCGGCTGCGTACCGGCCTAGGGTCTGCCGTGACGTGCCGGCCGCAGTCGCTCACGGAGGGCTGCGACCGGTACGCCGCGTCACTCTGCCGCGTGACGATCCGTCATGGACGTCCTGCCGGCGGACTTTCGTCCGGCTCGCGCGAGTCGGCCCCGGACAGGCCCCGGCGGGGAGCGGTGACGCGGGTCCGCCACAGGTCGCGGAGCAGGGCGATCTCGGCCATGTGGTGGATGAACTCGAGGTTGGCCCCCGACAGCACGGTGATGAAGGGGTCGTCGGGGGCGGAGCCGTACGGGTACTGCGAGAAGCCGACCGTGTCGAGCTGCTCGTCGGTGACGGCACCGACACTGTCGCGCCAGCGGTCGATCAGTGCCCAGAAGCGCTCGAGTGCCAGGGCGGGGGAGGGGGTGAAGTCGACCAGCAGCTTCGGTTCGTGCCGCCGTTCACCGAAGGTCCACTCCCATCCGCCCGCGAAGTGGAAGTGCAGGTGGGCCAGCCGCCAGGCGATGGTCGTGACGGGCGTCTCGTCGGGCTCGGGCGTACCGGTGTGGGCGAGGATCTCCTCGACCCGCTCGACACCGACACTCCAGTCGTCGGCGATCTTGGCCACGGTCATGCCGCCGGCCGCCTGCCGGGCCACCTCGGCGTACTCGCTCGCCGGGATGTCCGGGTTTCCCAGGTCGAGAACCCACTCGCCCGGCCCGAACGCCCTCGGTGTCGTCGCCTCGCCCCGGCGCCGGAGCGACCAGCAACCGGGCACCGGTTCCCACAGGTACTCCTCCTCGCCTAGGGCCTGTCGTTTGGATCAGGCTGGCTGTGACCGACGGTTCGTCCTGACCGACCCGACCGACGACAACGCCGCAGATGTGCGTGCCAGACCCCGCGACGCCGGCGTGATCCAAACGACAGGCCCTAGCCCCGCCAGCCGGACCTGGGCCATCTCCCTGGCGTGGTCGAACTGATCGAGCAGCAAACCCAGGCGGTCGGTTCGCGGGCCCTGACTGTCCATACCCGGCTGCTCCCTCGTGTCGCGCCTCACCGCACCTCAGCCGGAAGGTAGTCGCTCACCCCACGGAGTGCGACCGGTTAAGCCACCCGTGAAGCGATGCCGCCCGCCGGCGACGGCCTTCACCGCGCCACCGGCGCACCAGGTCGCGCCCGACGTCCGGCCACTGCCCGTGGTCGAGGAGAAGCCCGTGGCCGGCAGGCGGCCGGGGACCACGCGACGGCTCTTCAGGAGGAGTTCGGTGTCCGGGCGCAGCGCGAAGGCGCCGAGCTCGGCCATCCACGTCGTCGCCGGCAGGCCGACCGGGACGCCTCAGGCCGCGCGCAGCTCCCGCATGAACGCGCGCTGTGGAAGGGGAGCGGGGGCGGCGAGGTTCACCGGCCCCGCGATGTCGTCCCGGTCCATCAGGAACTCGACGGCACGCACGAAGTCCCGCTCGTGGATTCAGGACATGTACTGACTTCCTCCCGCGACCGGGCCGCCGAGCCCGAGCCGTGCCAGTCGCGACAGGACGTCGAAGACCCCGCCCCGGTCGGGGCTCATGACCATCGCGGAGCGCAGGGCGACCTTGCGGGTGTGCGGTGTCGCGGCCTCTTCCTGCGCCCGCTCCCAGGCGCGGGCGATCTCGACGCTGTAGGCCCAGTACCCCGGTACGCCGGGTTCGGCGCCGCCGAGCACGCCGGTCGCCTCGTCGTTCGGTGCGTCATGGCGATGTGCGTGGATGGTGGCGGTGCTCATCTGGAGCCACACCCGGGGCGGCCGCTCGGCGGCGTGGATCGCCTGGCCGGGATGCGGGGGAGCGTCGGCTGAACCTGCGGCTCGGTGTCCACGTATCTCTGCACAGGGATGCCGACGACCCACGCCCGCGGAAGGAGAGCAGTGTGCCGACACCGCCCGAACCCGGCCCGCGGCCGGAGCGCCCGGCGATCGAGCCCACGCACGTCGAGCGCGGGCGCGCGCCCGACTCGCTGGCGGACCTCCTGAGGCGGGTGCGGGAAAGGGAGGCCGGCAGGACGGCGGCCCGCGACCCACGGGACACCTCGGACCGGGAGCGCGCGTCAGGTCAGTCGTACACACCTGACTCCGGCGGCGCGGCTTCCGGGCAGCCCTACGTGCCTGACCCCGGCGCGGCTTCCGGGCAGCCCTGCGTGGCTGGCCCCGGCGCGGCTTCCGGGCAGCCGCACGCACGTGACCCGGACGCGGCTTACGGGTCCCCGTACGGGGCCGACGGTGGCGGGGCTTCCGGGTCGCCGTATCCGTCCGCGCCGGACCCCGGGTTCACGCCGGGTGCCGTTCGCGAGCCCGGCCACGAGTTCTCCTTCGTCGACCCGCCCGGGGCGCCGCCGTTCGCGGAGGAGGACACGCAGGAACTGCCGCCCGCACCCGAGGGGCCCGAGCCCGCCTCCGGAGGAAGCGCGGCCACCGGAGGCGCGGCCACCGGAGGCGCGGTCACGGAAGGCGTGCCCGCGAAAAGCCCCCCTGTCGCGGGCGCGACCACCGGGGTCGCGACCGCGGATGACGAGGCGGCGGAATCACCGGCGCAGGGAAAGCCGGCGACAGGAATCGGGCCGGCGCCAGGGCGGCGGAACGGCGGAAGGCGGGCGGCGGCCGGCCGAGGGGCCGACGGGCGGACGGCTGGAACGCCCGGCGGGCGGGCGGCCGGGCGGGGGGTAGGCGGGAGGGGGGCGGAAAAAAAGCGCGGGGGGGAAAAGGGGGCCGGAGGAAACGGCAGGCCTTTTTTTTTT
>NZ_JBWKDS010000030.1:38445-108347 GCF_056435845.1 Streptomyces sp. NPDC043867
CGGGGGGGGGGGGGGGGGGGGGGGGGGGGGGGGGGGGGGGGGGGGGGGGGGGGGGGGGGAAGGGGGGGGGGGGGGGGGGGAGGCCCCCCCCCCCCCCCCGCCGCCGCGAGGGCCGCGGGGCGCCGACGCGTACGAGGGCTCGGTGAGGGGCCGGCCCTGCGCCGTGCCGCCATCGGCGTGGCGATGGCCGCGGCGGCCGTGCTCGGCTTCGCCGTCGCCGTGCTGCTGCCCGGTGACGACGAAGCGCGCGCCGCCCGGCCCGCCGCGCCCGCCGCTCCGTCCGCGACGCCCGCCGCCGGCGCGCAGTCCGGGGACGCCGACCCGGACGGCGCCGGCGCCCTCCGCGAGGGGGACAGCGGTCCGGAGGTGGTGGAACTGCAGGAACGACTGCTGCGCATCCCAAACGTGTACGAGGACGGACCCACCGACGGTGCCTACGACACCGTGCTGACCGCCGCCGTCGCCCGCTTCCAGCGCTGGTACGGCATACGGGGTGACGAGACGGGTGTGTACGGGGACGACACGCGCCACGATCTGGAGGCGCGGACCACGCCGACCGCGGAGTGAACGACGCCTCAAGGTCCGCACCGCGAAGCCCTGCCCCCGCGCCCCAGGAGGGCACGCGGTCGGTACGGAGGTCGTGTGGCTGGCGGCCTCGCAAGGGCACGCGGTTGGCGCAGAGGTCATGTGGCTCGGCGGCCTTCCCAGGGCACGCGGTCGGTACCGAGGTCGTGTGGAGCGGCGCCCCCGCGAGGGCACGCGGTATCTAGGGGGACCCCGGCGCCCAGCCCCCACACGGGCGCGCGGCACGCACCGCGGCCATCGGTCGGCAACGCGGAACGGCAGCTTCAGAGTTGGCCGGATGCATTCTGCGCGACACGTTGACTAGAAAGCGCTTTCCCCATACCTTCCCGTTCAGCAGCGTGACCCGCAGGCGTCACCGCACGTACGGCATGTCGGTGCGCGAAGGCCGTGCGACCTGGGTAAGTGCACCTCCCGGAAAGCTTCACGATTCCTGCGGAAAGCGCTCGCGTGCGCACCTAGTTCAACATGGCGTACGTCGTTCATGCACATGACCCCCGGATCGCACCCGAAGGGACACACCCGCATGCGTACTCACCCCCTGCGCACCCGCTCCCGCGGACCGGCCCTCGCGACGGGCGCCGCGGCCGCCCTGGCTCTCGCCGCCGCGCTCGTCCTCCCGCAGACCGCGAGCGCCGCGGAGACTGCACCGATCGGTTTCGGAGCCGGCACCACGGGCGGCGGCGGCGCCACCCCGGTGACCGTCACGACGCTCTCCGCCTTCAAGTCCGCCGTCACCGGCGACTCGGCCAAGGTGGTCAAGGTCAGTGGCCTCATCTCGCTGTCCGGGCAGGTGGACGTCGGCTCCAACACCACGGTCCTGGGCGTCGGTTCGTCGTCCGGCTTCACCGGCGGCGGCCTGCGCGTCAAGGAGGAGACCAACGTCGTCGTACGGAACCTGAACATCAGCAAGCCGCTCGCGCCCTCCGACGGCATCACCGTCCAGAAGTCGACGAAGGTGTGGATCGACCACAACTCGTTCTCGGCGGACCGTGATCACGACAAGGACTACTACGACGGCCTGCTCGACATCACCCACGCCTCCGACAACGTCACGGTCTCCTGGAACACCTTCAAGAACCACTACAAGGGCTCGCTCGTCGGCCACAGCGACAGCAACGCCTCCGAGGACACCGGGCACTTGAAGGTGACGTACCACCACAACCACTTCAGCAACGTCTACTCGCGGATCCCCAGTCTGCGCTTCGGCACCGGGCACTTCTACGACAACTACGTCGAGGACGCCGACACCGCGGTGCACTCCCGCATGGGCGCGCAGATGCTCGTGGAGAACAACGTCTTCCGCTCGACGAAGATCGCGGTCACCACCAGCCGCAGCAGCGACGTCGACGGCTACGCCAACCTCCGCGGCAACGATCTCGGCGGAGCCGCCACCGAGATCTCCCGCACGGGCTCCTTCACCAGCCCGCCCTACAGCTACACCGCCGAACCCGCCTCGTCCGTCGTCGCCTCGGTGACGGCCGGCGCGGGAGCCGGAAAGCTCTGACACCCCCACGCACAGAAGGAATCGGGACATGACCTCATCAGTAAGCCCGCAATCGCGTCGCAGCCCCCACCGGCGTCGCGCCCTGACCAGCACCCTCGCCGCCCTCGGCCTCACCGCCGGCACCTTCCTGGTGAGCGGCCTGGCGGGCACCGCCGACGCGGCGGCGGCCTGGCCGACACCGACGAGCAGCGTGGCGGTCACCGCGACGAAGTCGATCTCCGGCACGTACGACGGCGGCCTCAAGCGCTTCTACGGCAGCGGTGACCTCGGCACCGGCGGTCAGGACGAGGGCCAGGACCCGCTGTTCAACCTCGCGGACGGCGCGGTCCTCAAGAACGTCGTCATCGGCGCCCCGGCGGCCGACGGCATCCACTGCGCCGGCACCTGCACGCTGCAGAACGTGTGGTGGGAGGACGTCGGCGAGGACGCGGCCACCTTCAAGGGCAAGTCGTCCTCGGCGACCTACCTGGTGAGCGGCGGCGGCGCCAAGTCGGCCTCGGACAAGGTGTTCCAGTTCAACGGGGCCGGCAAGCTGACCGTGACCGGCTTTCAGGTCTCGAACTTCGGCAAGCTGGTCCGCTCGTGCGGCAACTGCTCGACGCAGTACAAGCGCACGATCGTCGTGAACGACGTCGACGTGACGGCGCCCGGCAAGTCCGTCGTAGGCATCAACACCAACTACGGTGACACGGCGACACTGACGAAGATCCGCATCCACGGCGACAGCAGCAAGAAGATCAAGCCGTGCGTCCGGTACACGGGCAACAACACCGGAGCGGAGCCCACCGAGACCGGCAGCGGTCCGGACGGCACGTACTGCAAGTACACGGCGTCCGACATCACGTACAGCTGATCCGGACTCCCGGCTCCAGGTGGCCGGCGGACCTGCCCTCCCGCAGGTCCGCCGGCCGCCTGGCGCGTCCCGGACCGGCGCGACCGGGCGGCCGGATCTGAGCCTGCCGAATCTGAGCCTGCCGATGCGGAAGCCGCCCGCGGTCAGTGCCCGGTGTAGACGAAGCCGACCTTGTCGACCCCGTCCCCGCTGCGGCCGTGGAGTCCCGCGATGTGGTGCCCGTCGGGCGCGGTGCGGGTCACGCAGTCGGGCGTCGTCGTCCCGCCCGCGAGAACGCGGCCGAGGTTCGTCGTGAACTTCGCGTAGAAGATGCGGGTGCGGCCGTCCTTCGTGCCCCGGCACAGCTGGGCCGAGGCCAGGTACTCGTCGGCGCCGAGCGTCAGGGACGAGGCCGTTCCGCCGGTGCCTCCGTGGGCGAGTACCGTGCCGTCGCTCAGCGTCAGCCCCATCCGGTCGACGCGTGAGCCGCTGCGCAGGGAGACGGTGGTGACCCGCGCCCCGGGCGGTACGCGGTCGATGTCCGTGAAGTGGTTGCCGTGCGGTCCGCCGAACTGGTCGCTGACCCGGTAGGCCGCGTTGCGGGACCAGGTGAAGCCGGCGGAGACGGGGTCGTGGTCGGAGAGCCCGAGCCCGTCGTCGGTCAGGAAGCGGGCGCGTTCGTTGTGGTGGGACGTGGCGTCGAGCCAGACGAGCCGGCTGCCCCGGTAGAGAATCTTGTCGACCACCTCGCAGGTGTCGGTGGCCGCCTTCTCGTCGCAGACCAGGGCGTCGCTGCCCTTGGCGGGCGGGGTGCCGCCGCGTACGAGCCGCACCCAGGTGTCGGTGAGCCCGTTGGCCGACGCGAACTCGGCGATCGTGTCGCCCGAGCGCGTGTAACGGGTGTTGGTGTCGCCCATGACAACGACGGCGTTGCCTGCGGAGTGGCTCCTGATGAACGCCGTGAGCTGGCCGAGGTTGTCGGCGCGGGAGGCCAGATCGCCCTCCCCGGTACCGGCGTTGGTGTGCAGGTTGTAGAGGTCCACGTAGACGCCCTCGGCCAGGCGCTCGCGCATGAAGGTGAAGCCCTTGGGGGTGAGGCAGTCGCCCGAGTCGAGCTGACAGGAGTTCCAGCGCACCCGCTCGAACTCGTCGGTGTCGTCCGGGAGTCCGGCCAGCGTGTTCAGCCCGCTGCCGAGGCCGGCGCCCCCGCTGGTGGCGGTGCGGTACGGGTGGGAGTCGGCGGCGTACAGGTGGGCGTGGTAGTTGAAGTCCTCCTGCACATGGACGATGTCGTACGGGCCGAGGCGTCCGCCGATCGTCGTGGTGGCTGTCCCGCGGGGGGTCGGCGCGCTGGAGATGCCGTCGGGCAGTCCCGCGATGTTGTAGGTGAGCACGTCGAAGGTGCCCGAGTCGGCAGCCGCGGCGGGCGGGGCGGCGGCGGTGAGCCCGCCGAGGACGGCGGCTGCCGCCGCCAGGCAGGAGAGAAGTCTGCGCACGGAAGGTGTCTCCTCGAGTGGGGGGTTGAGCGGGCGCCGCCGGAGCTGTGGCGCCGGGCGGACGGTGCGGGAGGACCGGTGACGCGTGCCCGACGGGCCGAACGCGGTTCGGATCGAGCGCTGAGAACCTAGAAGCCGATCGTGTACGCGTCAATAACGCGGATGGCTCGACACGTGAACCGAGCCCGTCCGCACGGCCCGTGCCGCTCCGGGTTGGCCCCGCCCCACGCCGCTTCTCGGGCCCGCCCCGACCCCGTGCCGCTCCGGGCCGGCCCCGTGTCGCTCCGCCCCGGCCCTGTCGCCCTCCGCCCCGACCGTGCGCCCCGTCCCGTGCGTCCCGTCCCGTCCCGTGCCGCCCGTTCCGGGGCTGCCCGGGATCAACCACCCGCCGTGAGGTCCGCCGGTACCACCAGATCCGCGCGGTCGCGGGTGGTCGCGACCAGGTCGGCGTTGCGCTGGTCCGTGCCGTGGACCCAGGCCACCGCCGCCTCGTGGTCCTTGCCGAAGCGTTCGTGGCGGGCGACGAGACGGCGTACGCGCTCCGCCTCGTCGAGTTCGCAGAACCAGACCTCGTCGAGCGCCGGCCGGACGCGGGCCCAGTCGCCGTCCGGCACCAGCAGGTAGTTGCCCTCCGTGACGATCAGGCGGGCCGCGCGGGGGACCGGGACGGCGCCCGCCAGGGGCTGCTCCAGGGTGCGTTCGAAGCCCGGCGCGTACACGACGTCGTCCTCGTCGTCGCGCAGCCGGCGCAGCAGCGCCGCGTAGCCGGCCGCGTCGAACGTGTCGGGAGCGCCCTTGCGGTCCCGGCGGCCGAGCCGGTCCAGTTCGGCGTCCGCGAGGTGGAAACCGTCCATGGGGACGTGCGCCGCCCACGGAGCCCCGGTCCCGTTGAGCGCCTCGACCAGGTGCTCGGCGAGCGTCGTCTTGCCCGCGCCGGGACCGCCCGCGATGCCGAGCAGGGCGCGGCGGCCGGGACGCACGAGCGCTGCCGCCCGCTTCACGAGGTCGTCGAAGGTCATGGACGTGATTCCCCTTCGGTGTCGGCCGGGCGGTGCACGGACTGGTGGGGATGACGGCCCCCATCTCGGGCAGACGCTCTGTCGAGCTCGTGGAAGGAGTATGAACCGACGATGCCCGCAGCCGAACAGCACCTCCGTACCCGGCGTCGCGCGGCTGACGCAAGCGATAGGCATGTGGTGCCCGACACCCGCTGGAAGGGCACCGACCGGGGAAGGTTGTCACCATGACGCAGTTCGGTCTTCCGAAGAAAATCCAGGCCTGCCTCTTCGATCTCGACGGGGTCATCACCAAGACGGCCGTCGTGCACGCCGCCGCGTGGAAGCGGACGTTCGACGACTTCCTGCGCCGACGCGACGGCGACGGCTTCCGTCCCTTCTCGGACGACGACTACGGCCAGTACGTGGACGGGCTGCCCCGTGCCGACGGCGTCCGCGCCTTCCTCGCCTCACGCGGCGTCGAACTGCCCGAGGGCGGCACCGACGACGCGCCGGACAAGGAGACGGTGCACGGTCTCGGCAACCGCAAGAACGAGCTGCTGCTGGACCTGATCCGCACCGACGGCGTCGAGGCGTACGACAGCACGCTGCGCTACATCCAGGCGCTCCGCGCCGAGGGGCTGCTCACCGCCGTCGTCTCCTCCAGCGCCAACTGCCAGGACGTCCTGCGGTCGATCGGCGCGGAGTCCCTCTTCGACGTCCGCATCGACGGTGTCGTCGCCGCCGAGCGGAAGCTGCCCGGCAAGCCGCGTCCGGACACCTTCCTGGCCGCCGCCCGTGACCTCGGCGTCGACGCGTCGGCCGCCGCCGTCTTCGAGGACGCGCTGGCCGGCATGGACGCGGGACGCTCGGGCCACTTCGGTTTCGTCGTCGGTGTGGACCGGGTCGGCCAGGCGGACGCGCTGCGGGAGCACGGCGCCGACATCGTCGTACAGGATCTGGCCGAACTGAGGGAGCAGCGTTGATCACCCACACGTCGTACGCCGTCGCGCCGTGGACGGTGCGCGAACACATCCTGCACCTCGATGTACTGCCGCAGAGCGAGTCGGTGTTCGCGCTCTCCAACGGCCACGTCGGCTGGCGC
The DNA here is from genome assembly GCF_056435845.1 of Streptomyces sp. NPDC043867. Classification (NCBI taxonomy): domain Bacteria; kingdom Bacillati; phylum Actinomycetota; class Actinomycetes; order Kitasatosporales; family Streptomycetaceae; genus Streptomyces; species Streptomyces sp. NPDC043867. The sequence continues at coordinate 44,963 of NZ_JBWKDS010000030.1, forward strand.
GGAAACCTCGACGAGGGTGAACCGCACGGCCTGCCCGGCTCCTATCTCAACGGCGTCTACGAGAGCCACCCGCTGCCCTACGCGGAGGCGGGCTACGGCTACCCGGAGTCCGGGCAGACCGTCATCAACGTCACCAACGGCAAGATCATCCGGCTGCTCGTCGACGACGAGCCGTTCGACCTGCGGTACGGGAAGCTGCGCTCGCACGAGCGGACCCTGGACCTGCGCACCGGCCTGCTCACCCGGACCTGCGAGTGGACGTCGCCTGCCGGGTCGACGGTCCGCGTCCGTTCCACCCGGCTGGTCTCCTTCACCCAGCGGGCGATCGCCGCGGTCGCCTACGAGGTCGAGGCCGTCGACAGCGAGAGCCGCGTCGTCGTCCAGTCGGAGCTCGTCGCGAACGAGCAACTGCCGGGCCACAGCGGCGATCCGCGGGCCGCGGTCGCCCTGGACTCGCCGCTGGAACCGGAGGAGCACTTCGCGAAGGACTGCCGGCTGCGGCTGGTGCACCGCACGCGGCGCAGCGGTCTGCGCGTCGGTGCGGCCGCCGACCACGCGGTGGAGGGACCCGAACCGACGACCACGGACAGCGAGAGCGACGACGACGTGGCCCGCCTGACCGTCACCTCCGTCCTGGCCCCCGGACAGACGCTCAGGGTCGAGAAGTTCGTCTCGTACGGCTGGTCCAGCGCGCGGTCGCTGCCCGCCGTGAGCGACCAGGTGGACGCGGCGCTGGCGGCCGCCACCCGTTCGGGCTGGCAGGGGCTCGTCGACGAACAGCGCGCCTACCTGGACGACTTCTGGGCGCGGGCCGACGTGGAGGTCGACGGCGACGAGGAGATCCAGCAGGCCGTCCGCTTCGCCCTCTTCCACGTCCTGCAGGCCGGCGCCCGTGCCGAGCAGCGGGCGATCCCCGCGAAGGGGCTCACCGGCTCCGGTTACGACGGGCACGCCTTCTGGGACACCGAGACCTTCGTGCTGCCCCTGCTCATGTACACCTCGCCGCGTGCCGTGGCGGAGGCACTGCGCTGGCGCCAGAACACCCTGCCCGCCGCCCGTGAGCGCGCCACGCAGCTCGGCCTCAAGGGCGCGGCCTTCCCCTGGCGGACCATCGCGGGGTCGGAAGGGTCGGCGTACTGGCCGGCCGGCACCGCCGCGTTCCACGTGAACGCCGACATCGCCGACGCCGTGGTGCGCTACGTCGCCGTCACCGGTGACAAGCACTTCGAACGCGACACCGGCGTCGAACTGTTGGTGGAGACCGCCCGGTTGTGGAGGTCCCTGGGACACCACGACCACCAGGGGAAGTTCCACATCGACGGGGTGACCGGGCCCGACGAGTACAGCGCGGTCGCGGACGACAACACGTACACGAACCTGATGGCCCGGACGAACCTGCTGGCCGCGGCCGAGGTCGTCGAGCGCCATCCCCGGCAGGCCTCGGCTCTCGGCGTCGACGACGAGGAGAGCGCCGCCTGGCGGGACGCCGCCGAGGCCATGCACATCCCGTACAACCACGAACTGGGCGTCCACGAGCAGAACGCCGGGTTCACGCGCTACCAGCGCTGGGACTTCGCGGCCACCGGCCCCGAGCAGTACCCGCTGATGCTGAACTTCCCGTACTTCGACATCTACCGCAAGCAGGTCGTCAAGCAGGCCGACCTGGTGCTGGCGATGTACAAGTGCAGCCCCTTCTTCGACGACGAGCACAAGGCACGCAACTTCGCCTACTACGAACCCCTCACCGTCCGCGACTCCTCGCTGTCGGCCTGCTGCCAGGCCGTCATCGCCGTCGAGGCAGGTCATCCGCACCTCGCCTACGACTATCTGATGGAAGCGGCGCTGATGGACCTGGAGGATCTGGAGCACAACACCCGCGACGGCCTGCACATCGCCTCCCTCGCCGGTGCCTGGATGGCGCTGGTCGCAGGCTTCGGCGGGCTGCGCCACCACGGGGACGCGATCCAGTTCGCGCCGCGGCTGCCCGAGCGGATCAGCCGCCTCGCCTTCCATCTGGAGATGCTGGGCCGCCGCCTGCGCGTGGAGGTCAGGCCGAACAGCGCCACCTACACCGTGCTCAGCGGCGAGCCGCTGACGATCCACCACTACGGTGAGCCGCTGACGGTCGACGCGGACAAGCCCCAGCAACGGGACATACCGAAGACCCCGCAGCGTCCGGCACCGGAACAGCCGCCGCACCGGCGCCCGAACAGCGGACTGCTGGGACGCGTCGGCGGGGGGTGAGCGGGCCGGCCGTATGCTCCCGACATGCAGCGCATCCTCGTGGCCGGCATCAGCGGGGCCGGCAAGTCCACCCTGGCGCGTGCCGTGGCTGCGCGGCTGGACGTGCCCTACCACGAGATGGACGCGCTGTACTTCGGCGGGCCCCGCTGGGCGGTGAGCGCGACGTTCGGCGAGGACGTCGGCCGGATCGCCGGATCCGGGAGCTGGATCTTCGACTCGTTCGGCGCTCCTGAGGTCCGCGACCTGCTGTGGGAGCGCGCGGACACGGTGCTGTGGCTGGACTACCGGCGACGCGTGATCATGCCCCGTGTCCTGCGCCGTTCGCTGCGCAGGACGCTGTCGCGCGAGCGCCTCTTCGGCGGCAACCGGGAGACCCTGGCGGACTGGTTCCGGACCGACCATCCCGCCTGGTGGGCCTGGTCCCAGCACGGGACCAGACGCGCGGAGATCCACCGGCGCACCCTCGACCCCCGGTTCGCGCCGCTGCGCGTGGTGCGTTTCGGCACTCCGGGCGAAGCCGCGCGGTGGCTGCGCTCCCTCGGTCCCGCCGACTTGTCCTGACGGGACGTCAGCCGGAGAGCCGCTTCTCGGACAGGGCCCGGCCGGTGTCCCCGGGCTCTCCCGTCGGCACGGCCCCGCGCATCGACCTGAGGGCGAGCAGCAGGACGCCGATGTCGTCCAGGTAGACGGGGTCGGGCAGCAGGTCGGCGGGGAGTACGAGATAGGCGACGGCGCCCCAGAAGACCCAGCGGGGCCCGGCCGGGAGGCCGGCACGGCGCAGGTCGCGGCGGGCCCGCACCAGCCGGACCAGCAGCGCGACCGCCACCGCCAGGACCGCCGCCGCGAGGATCGCGCCGACGACGAGCAGGTTCCGTGTCGTGAAGTCCATGTCCGCGTCCTAGTCGTGGTCGGGTGCGTCGAGGCGGCAGACGGCGAAGTCGGCGAAGGCGTGCCGTCGTGCTGACCGGCTCACGGCACACCTCTCGGCCGGGCCCGGCACGGCCGCGCCGCCGCCGGGACATCACCACGGCTCGCATACCCGCCCTGGTCGCGATCAGGCGTCGGGTGACGGGTGGCGCCACAGCCGGAAGAGCCGGCCGAGCCCCCCGGCCGGGCCCGGGGCGCCGTCAGTGCGGACGGGCGGCTCCACCGCCGGCGAGGGCCTGACTGACGGCCCTGATGCCGCGGGCGATGTGGTGGAGCTGGCCGACCTCGGCGGCGTACATCTTGATGGTGTGCTCGATGACGGACTCCGGGATGCCGAGGGCGGGGAGTTCGGCCCGGGCGGTCTGCAGGGCGGTCCGCGCGACCCGGATCTCGTGCTGCACCTGGATCTGCGCGTGGCGGGCGAGCAGTACGGGGTGGCGCATCAGCGCCGGGTAGCTGGCGTAGCGGGCCGGCACCAGGTCGCGCAGCCACTTGGCGGCCGACCTCTCCCAGTCGTAGCTGCCGGGGCTCTTGACCTGGCACGGCCAGTCCGTACTGATCGGCGAGTAAGTCAGGGGCATGTTCATCGCTTCCGGGGGACATCGGCGGCTCAGTGCGGGTTCTGGGGCGGCCCCGGCCTAGGGGATTGACCGGGGCCGCCGCCACGGCACTCGCGAGCGAGTCCCGTTCCGAGCACCCAGGACCCGTTGGGTAGGAGCGGACGGCCCCGGGCATTCGTCGGACGCGGCCCCGGAGGCCTCTGGGGCCGCGTCCGTCAGAAGTATTTATATATACCGCGAGATACGCAAGAACATGAAAAAATTCATGCACCGTATGGGACGAATAGTCGCGTGAAGATGTCGTGACGCACTGTGCTGCGGTCCCTCAGGGCGACGGCCGCCGCGGCCGCAGATCCTCCGGTTTCCGCGCCCGCGCCCCGCCGGTCCTTCAGTCCTTCAGGAAGAACTGGTGCTGCTCGGCGATCTGCTCGTACCCCTCCAGGCGTCCCTGGGTCCGCTCCGGGTCGGCGTCGGTCATCGCCTGGAGCAGCGCCGCGGACATCACCAGGGGCGCGGCATAGGTGTCGAAGACGAGGCGGGAGCCGGTCCCGGTGGCGAAGGTGACGTCGGCCTCGTCGGCCAGCGGTCCGAGCGGCAGGTCGGTGACCAGCGCGACCCGCAGCCCCGCCCGGCGTGCCACCCGCATCGCGGTGAGCGTCTCGTGCGCGTGGCGGGGCATGGCGAAGGCGAGCACCCAGGTGCCGCCCGCCTCACGCGACTGGAGCAGGGCGTCGTACGCGACGCTGCCGCCCCGGGTCACCAGGCGCACGTCCGGGTGGATCCGCCGTGCGGCGTAGGCGAAGTACTCGGCCAGGGACACGGAGATCCGCAGGCCCAGCACGGTCAGCGGCGTCGAGCGGGACAGCGCCCGGCCGAGGTCGATCACCTTGTCCGGGTCGGCGAAGTCGCGCCGCAGGTTCTCCAGGTTCTCGATCTCGGCGTCCACCGCCGCCTGCAGTTCGTTGCTCCGGTTCTCCGCGGGTGTGCCGGGCGCGCTGCCGAGGGTGGCCAGCGCGATGGCCTGGAGCCGTTCCCGCAGCGCGGGGTAACCGCTGAAGCCGACCGCGGCGGCGAACCGGGTCACCGACGGCTGGCTGACCCCCACGCGCTCGGCGAGGTCGGTGATCGACAGGAACGCCGCCTCGGTGATGTGCTCGATCAGGTACTGGGCGATGCGCCGCTGCCCGGGGGAGAGCCGGGGGCCGTCGAACAGTTCCCTGAGCTGCGAGGTCGGCGACGCGCCGGTCTCGGGTGCCGTTCTTCCCGAGGTGATCGCAGATGCCTGCGCGCGTGCCTGCTGCGGCGATGGCACCGAGTCGCCTCCTTCACGTCCCACAAGGACTCAACATAGCTCACTGTCCGTGCTGACCTGGGCGGGTACGGCCACACACCGGAGGCCGCCAACCTGTTTCACCGCCACGCTCGGGGTACCCGTGTCAGCACGAACGCGTCTGCGCGCAGGCGATAGGGAGAGGGTTTTCGAATGAGTACGAGTCCGCTGGCCGCATCGCAGGTCCAGGTGGTGCTCAGCGACTGCTCCGCGGCGGACGCCGGGAGTCTGTTCGCCGCACTGTGCAGCCGCTTCTCCTCGGACCGCTGTGCCGAGGACAGGCCCCATGAGACCGAGGGGAACCGGCCGACGATGTGGACCGGGACCTTCGACACCTCCGGCACGGCCGGAGATTCCCCCGTACCGCCGACCGAGCTCTCGGCGCCCGTGACGGCGGACGTACAGGGTGGTCCTCTCGCGGTGAAACACCTGCGTGAGGCGCTCGCCGAGGCGTTCACCGTGCACCAGCTGGGCGAGGAAGCCGGTGACCAGGAAGTGGAGATCCAGTTGCGGCTGGAGAACAAGCCGGCGCATCGGTCCGCGGCCGTATGAACACGGACGCGGCCGTGAGGGGAGGGCGTTTCCGCGTCCGTGGGGCGGCGACCGGGTCTCCGACGGAGACCGCCGCCAAGGCCGGGCTGGCCGCCCGGGGTGTGATCTATCTGCTGGTCGGTGTGCTGGCGCTGCAGATCGCCTTCGGCGAGGGGCACCGTCAGGCCGACCGCACCGGTGCGCTGGAGGAGATAGGTTCGCAGCCCTTCGGTGCGGCGCTGCTGTGGATCCTGGGGGCCGGGCTCGTCGGCATGGCGCTGTGGCGGCTCTCCGAGGCGGTCTTCGGTGCGGTCGGTGAGAACGGCCGTTCCTGGCGGAAGCGGCTGATGTCGGCGGCTCGCTGCGTCTTCTACGCCTTCGTCGCCTACTCGGTGCTGTCCTTCGCCGCAGGTACGGGCGGAAAGCAGTCCAGTGACAAGCAGTCCAAGGACGCGACCGCGCGGGTCCTGGAGATTCCGGCGGGCCAGTGGATCGTCGGCGCGGCCGGGGTCGGCATCGTGTGCGCGGGCGCGTGGATCGCCGTCCGGGCCGTGATGCGCAAGTACCACAAGCACATGAAGCTCGGCGAGATGTCGCGTACGACGCGCCGGGTGGTCGACCTCTCGGGCGTGGGCGGCGGCGCCACCCGCGGTGCGGTGTTCGCGGTCGCCGGTGTGTTCGCCGTGCGGGCTGCGGTGGCCTACGAGCCCGACGAGGCCAAGGGGCTGGACGACACCCTGAGGTCGTTCGCCGGGACCCCCGTGGGGCCCTGGCTGCTGGCCCTCGTCGCCGTGGGCCTGGTCCTGTTCGGCGTCTTCTCCTTCACGATGGCCCGCTGGCGCAGGGTCTGAGGTCCGGGCCCGGGAACACGGGCAGACGGCCGGCTCCCGCACGTCGGGGGCCGGCCGATCGGTGCCCGGGGTCGTGCCGCCGCCTCCGGCGGAGGGCGCGGTCGGGCAGAACCCCGGCCGGGGGAGCGAATCGGGGAGCGTCAGGTCGACCAGATGACTCCGCCGTTGTGCAGGACGACCACCTTGCCGTCCGCCCGCAGCACCAGCTGGGCGTTGGCGTGGCCGTGCGTGCGCGAGGCCCAGATGGGGCGGTCGTCGCCGTTGTGGATGACGAGGTTGCCGTCCTCCTGGAAGATCGCCCGGTGGTTGGCCCCGAAGGTCATGGACGCCCAGATGGCCTTGTTGTCCTCGTTGTAGACGACGAGGTTGCCGTCGGTCTGCATGATCATGCGGATGCGGTTGGTGGACCAGGACTGTCCGGTCTGCAGGACGCTGGTCGCGTAGACGGTCCTGGTGCCCCAGTTCGGCTTCGGGTCCGCCTTGGGCTTGGTCTCGGCCTTCGGCTTCTTCTCGGGCGACTTGCTGGGCGTGACCGACGGCGAGGGTGCGGCGGGCGGGGCGGCGACGGCCTTCGGAGCCCTGGTCTTCTTCGGCTTCTGCCTGCTCGGTGACGAACTGGGCTTCTTGGCCACGTAGTCGTCGAGCACGGCGGGGGCGGAGCTGGCGTTCAGGACGGTGTCGGAGCCCGCGGCCAGCCCCTTGGCCGAGTCGGGGCGCTCGTCGTTCGCGCTCCCGGCCAGCAGCAGAGGTATGGCGACCAGGACGGCGCCGGCGATCGCGGCCCCCGCCAGGATCGGCCCCCGGGGCCGCCCGGTGTCGGCGCCGGTGCCGGACTTGACGTCCGGCGGCGCCGCCGCGACGGCCACCGCCGCGACGGCGCCCTCCTCGGCTTCCTCGGCGGACCCGGCGGCGGCCGGCGGCGCCGACGGTGCGGCGGCGGTCTCCTCGGTCTCCGGAGCGGTTCCGGCCCCCGCTTCGGGAAGCGCGGTCGCGCTCGGGACCTGCTCGTCCGGTGCCGGGGAAGGGGGTGGGGACCCGGCCTCCTCCGTGCGGGCGGCGACCGCCTCCGCGTTCGCGCCGGGGGTCTGGGGCTGGGGGGACATGCGGTACTCCTCCTCGGTGGCGGAGCTGTCGGTGGTGGGCTTGGGCCTGCGCGGCGGGCGGAGCGACGAACACCCCTCGGCCCCGCGGGCGTTGGTCAAGAGCCGCACCAAGTAAGCCAGTTCGGTCAGTTCCGGTCCGCCGAGCCCGCACGACCCTCCGCGGCGACGGCCGCAGACCGGTCCGATGCCTTCCGAGCTGCGCGAAGTACTCCCGAACGGCCTTGGGTTGGATGTCCGGGCGGAAGGCACTTGTGCGTTCGACGGGTCCGATGGCCCACCCAACTTAGCCCGTCACCCGGGCGACAGCAGCACCCGCCGCCCCGAGGGCCCCACCGCTTTGTCCACCCACGCCTCACTGCTCCCCAAAAGTTCTTCGACCGGGCAGTAATCGGGCACGTGAGCGGCCTCATACGGGCCCGCCCTCCGCGCCCACAAAGGGGGCCCGTGTGGCATCCTGTTGGCTTCCCGATCTGATCAGAGTCGGCGTGCGCGCATCCGGTGCGGCACCCAGGAATCCGTACGGACCGAAGAGTTCAGGTGAAGATGCGGCCCGGAGAACGGCAAGAGGGCAGGCATGAAGCCCTGTCCGTGGCGCCCGAGGGCTCCGGCCCGGCCGTCGCCCGCGAGTCGTCCGCGGCCGAGGCCCCCGAAACCGGCGAGAGCGTCGAGGCGCCCGAGATACCCGAGGCCGTGCGGGCCGCCGCCCGCCAGGCGCCTGGGCACTGGATCGGCGTCGTCGACCCTGAGTGGACGGACGCGGGGACGCCGCCGGAGTGGGCCGTGCTGGGGGAGTGGCAGTCGGACGGGAGCGGGGGCGTGGGGGACTACCGCGCCAACCCCGCCTACCGGCCTTCGGCCCGCGTGCTCGGCTGGCCGGAACCCACCGACCCGGTGGACGCGGCGGCCCAGCGCGCCGCCACCGGCTACGGCTCGGTGGACGAAGCGATCGCGGAACTGGCGGCGGCGGACGTCACCGTGGTGCGCGGCGCGGACGGCGGACCGCTCACGGCCGCCGGTCAGGACGGGGTGCCGGTGGTGCTGTTGTTCACCTCACCGGCACACGAGTTCATGTCCCCGGCACTTCGGCATGGCACGCTTTTGGCCCGGGACCTGGCCCGTTCGCTGCGCGGTTCCGGGACCCGACTGCTCGCCAACGCCGGGGCCGCGGCACCTTTGCTCGTACCGGCGGACAGCCTCCTCGATCCCGTACGCGTGCCCGGCGCCGAGGAGACGCCCGCAGCGGACGGCGGGGAGGCGGAAGGCGGTGGTGGCCTCGCCGGCTCCGACGGTTCCGCGGACCCCACGGGCCCCGCGGCCGCGCCCGCCGACGACAACTCCCCGGAACCCGGGCCCCACATCACAGGGAGGACCACGTGACACGTCCGGCCCAGCAACCCCCCGCCTCCCCGCGTGCCTCGACCGGTTCGCAGGGTGAGGAGACGGCCGCGACCGCGTCCGCCGCTTCCGCGGCTGAGCCCGACTCCGGACCCGCCGAGGCGAAGGCCGGAGCCGAAACCGGTACGGCCGCTGCGAAGGCCGCCGAGCCCGAGCCCGCGCCCGAGCCCGAGCCCGAGTCCGCGCCCCCAACGGCCGACACCGAAGCAGAAGTTGAGACCGAGCACGGAACGACGGCCGGTGCGGCCGAGGGGACGACCACCCGGGGCGGAACCACGGAACCCGACGCCGAGGCAGACCCCGGCGCCGCCGCGGCGGCCAAGAGCCGGCTCCCCGCGCTCGTCCGGACCATGACCGTGACGGCGATCGACCGGCCTCGGCAGGAGGCCGGGCCGGTGGGACGGCCGGGCAGGGCGGTGCTGGCCGGAGCCGCGGTCGTGGGCGCACTGCTGGTGTCGGTGCCGTTGCTGATGCTCGGCGGGAACGACGACGAGGACCCCAAGGGGCCCGCGTCGGCGGGAACCGTACTCGGCGGCAACGCCCAGGAAGCGCCCGGCGAGTTCGCGGCGGCCGCACCCAGCACCAGTTCCCCGGACGCCGCCCCCAAGGACACCGACGGGAAACAGGGGAAGCCGGTGAAGGAGGCTTCCGCGTCCGCCACCGGGAAGACCGACAACGGCGACGGGCCGAAGGACGCCGGCGAGAAGGAACAGCCGAAGAAGCAGGACAGCGGGAAGAAGGCCGACAGCGGGAACGACCAGGCCGCGAAAGCCGGTTCGGGCGTCACCCTCGGCGCTCCCGTCTCCCTGCGCAGTCATCTCTCGGGCCGCTGCATCGACGTACCGGACAGTGACTTCTCGGACGGAAAGCAGCTGATCGTCTGGGACTGCAACGGCGGCGCCGCGCAGAAATGGCAGTTCGCGTCCGACGGCACCCTCCGTACCAAGGGCGGCCTCTGCCTGGACGTGGCCGGCGCGAACTACAGCGACGGCACACCCATCCAGATCGCCTGGTGCAGCGACAACGCCGCCCAGAAGTTCGTACTCAACGCCAGCCACGACCTGGTCAACACCGTGGTGGGCAAGTGCGTCGACATCAAGGACAACAACCGGGGCAGCGGGGCCCGGCTGCAGCTGTGGAGCTGCGCGGGGACCGACAACCAGAAGTGGAGCGTCTGACAGGACGCCCGCAGGGCGGGAGCAGGACTCCCGATGCCCGTCCGCACCGCGGGCGGGGCATGATGGCACCGTCGGCTCGCCGACACGCGCCCCCGAAGCAGGGGACGTTCACTGAAGACGCCCCCGTGGCAAGGAGGTTGGTGCGTGTCGCGCCAGGTACTGTCGGTCGGTCCGGGGGACCGGGACCGCTACCGGACAATCGGTGAGGCCCTCGCGGCTGCCCGGACCGGCGCACTCATCAGCGTCCGGCCCGGGACGTACGCGGAGAACCTGGTGATCAACACCAGGGTCACCCTCACCGCCGCCGAAGGGCGGGGAACGGTGGAGATCCGACCGCGCTCGGGCAGCGTGATCGCGCTGCGCGCCGACGCCGTGATGCTCTCCGAGCTGACGCTGCGCGGCGGCGACGCCGAGCTGCCGGCCGTGGACGTGCGGCGCGGGCAGGCCGCGCTCGACGGCTGCGAGATCATCGGCGCCGCGTGGACCGCGATGCTGGCCGGCGGGACGGGTTCCCTCGCGCTGCGGGAGTGCCGGGTCAGCAACGCGCAGGGCGCGGGCATCGTGGTCACCTCCACCACGCCCACCACCGTCGAGTCCTGCACCTTCGAGCACCTGGGCACCAGCGGCCTGGTCCTCGCGGAGCAGGGCGAGGCACGCATCCGCGGCTGCACGGTGCGCGACGCCCGCGGCAACGGCCTGCTCGCCAACGACGAGTCCCGCGGCACGGTCGAGGACTGCGACATCTCCTCCACCGACAAGCCCTCCATCGCCCTGGAGGCGAACTCCTCCCTCTCCGTGGTCCGCACCGTCGTGCACGACACCAGCACCGGCGTACACCTGAGCAGCGCGGGCCGTACGACGCTGGAGGACGTCCGCGTCACCGGGGCGTCCGGGAACGGGATCACCCTGGCCAAGGGGACCGACCCGGTGCTGCGCCGCTGCCGCGTCTCGCGCACCCGCGGGCACGGCGTGCTGGTCACCGACCGGGCGCGCGGCACCTTCGAGGACTGCTGGGTGGACGGCGCGCAGGGCGCGGCGCTGCGGGTCGCCGGGGCGGCCTCCCCGGCCCTGACCGGGCTGACGGTCCGTGACTGCGAGCAGACGGGGCTGCTCCTGGAGGAGGACTCGGCGGCGGAGCTGGACCGCCTCGAAGTGATCGGCGGTTCACCCGCCGTCGCGGTGCGCGGCGGCGCCAACCCGCTGCTGCGCCGGGCCCGGCTGGTGGAGCCCTCCGGCGACGGCATCTCGACCGCCAAGGACGCCCGCGGCCGCGTCGAGGACTGCGAGATCGTCCGGCCGAAGGGTGCGGGCGTCCGCGTGGCCTCCGGCAGCACCCTCTACCTGGCCGGCGGTGGAGTCTCCGACACGGCCACCAACGGTCTGGTCGTGGAGGACGGCGGCAACGTCACCGTCCGCGACTTCCGCGTCGAGATGTCCGGCGAGGAAGGTGTGGTCGTCGCCACGGGCGGCGAACTGACCGCCAACCGCACGACCGTGCACGCCCCCAAGGGGCACGGCTTCCTGCTCCGTGAGGGCGCGCTCGCCTCGCTCAGCGGCAGCGAGGTCTCCGGCGGCGCCCAGGACGGCTTCCGGGTGGAGTCCACCGCGCCGGTCTCCCTGGTGAACTGCCTCGCCCGCGAGAACGAGGGCGGCGGCCTGGTGCAGACCGCGCCCGGCGAACGGCTCGCCGTGGACGGCCTGAACAGCACCGGCAACGGCAAGCGCGACGCCTGGGGCTCCGGCAGCGCCGAGAACACCGACCCGGCCGGCTCCGGCGCCGCGGACGCGCCCCCGCCGGACCGCGCGGACGGCCCGCTCGGCGCCCTCAACGCGCTGATCGGCCTGGAGAACGTCAAGCAGCAGGTGCGCACGCTGGTCAACCTGACCCAGCTCGCCCAGCGCCGTGAGCAACTCGGCATGTCGGCCCCGCCGATGAGCCGGCACCTGATCTTCGCCGGGCCGCCCGGCACCGGCAAGACCACCGTGGCCCGCCTCTACGGGGCCATCCTCGCCGAACTGGGTTCGCTGCGCAGCGGGCACCTGGTGGAGGTCTCGCGCGCCGACCTGGTCGCGCAGGTCGTCGGCGGCACCGCCATCAAGACCACCGAGACCTTCCAACGGGCTCTCGGCGGTGTGCTGTTCATCGACGAGGCGTACACCCTCGCCTCGGACAGCGGCAACGGCGGCGCCGACTTCGGCCGCGAGGCCGTGGACACCCTGCTGAAGCTGATGGAGGACCACCGCGACGACGTGGTGGTGGTCGCGGCCGGCTACTCCCGGGAGATGGACTCGTTCCTCGGCTCCAACCCGGGCCTGGCGTCCCGCTTCTCGCGGACCGTCGAGTTCGAGAACTACTCGGTGCCCGAGCTGGTCGCGATCATGGAGAACATGTGCGCCCAGCACCAGTACGAGCTGGGCGAGGGCACTGCGGCCGCGCTGGCCGCGCACTTCGAGGCGATGCCGCGGGACAGCGGTTTCGGCAACGGCCGTGCCGCTCGCGGGGTGTTCGAGGAGATGGTGGACAGACAGGCGGTCCGGCTCGCGTCGCTGCCGCAGGTCGGTGAGCACGACCTGCGGCTGCTGCTGCCGGAGGACGTCTCCGCCACCGCCGCCGCGCAGGCCACCGAGACCGCCGCCCCGGCCGACGACCCGCTGACCCGCCTCGGCGACATGATCGGCCTGGCCGAGGTGAAACGCGAGGTCGCGGACCTGGTCAACCTCATCACCACCGCCCGCCACCGTGCCGCCGCCGGCCTGCCGGTGCCCTCGCTCAGCAACCACCTGGTCTTCACCGGGCCGCCCGGTACCGGCAAGACCACCGTCGCGCGTCTGTACGGGGAGATCCTGACCCAGCTCGGCATCCTCGACCGGGGGCAACTGGTCGAGGCGGCCCGCGCCGACCTGGTCGGCCGCTACATCGGCCACACCGCCCAGCTCACCCGCGAGGTCTTCGAACGGGCCCGTGGCGGCGTGCTGTTCATCGACGAGGCGTACACCCTGACCCCCCGCGGCGGCGGTGCCGACTTCGGGCAGGAGGCCGTGGACACCCTGCTGAAGCTGATGGAGGACCACCGCGACGAGGTGGTCGTCATCGTCGCCGGCTACACCGAGGAGATGGAGCGGTTCCTCGCCTCCAACCCGGGCCTGTCCTCCCGCTTCCCGCGCCGGATCGGTTTCGCCGACTACTCCTCCGAGGAACTGGTCACCATCGTGCGTGCCCAGGCGGCGAGCATGGGGTACGAGTGCGGACCGGGCACCGGCCCGCTGCTCAAGGAGTACTTCGACTCGCTGCCCCGGGACCGTTCCTTCGGCAACGCCCGGCTGGCCCGCCAGGTGGTCGAGTCGATGGTCACCCGGCAGGCGGGGCGGCTCAGTTCACTGGCCGCACCCACCCTCGACGACCTGCGTGTCCTGCTGCCCGAGGACGTCGTGTCCGCGGCGCCGAAGGCGGCTCCCCGATGAGCGCGTCCGCCCGCGGGCTCGCGCGCCTGCTGCCCTGCACCTGCCTGGCCGCCGCGCTGCTGCTGCCCGCGGCCGCCCCGGCCCAGGCGGCGCCTCCCTCCCGGCTGCCCGCGGCCGACGGGAAGAAGGGCCAGGAACTGCCCGGCATGCCCTCCGCGCTCGCCGCGGACTCCGGCGCGGTGAACTGCACGCCCGGCTCCCGAGAGAAGGCCAGGAAACAGGACTGGTCGCGCCAGCGCCTCGACCTGGACCGGCTGCACGGGTACAGCACGGGCGTGGGCGTGACCGTCGCCCTGATCGACACCGGCGTCGTGCCGGGCGCCGCAGGACTGGACGGCCGGGTCACCGCCCTGGGCGCGGCCGGTGAGGACTGCGTCGGGCACGGCACGTTCCTGGCCGGACTGATCGCCGGAGCCGGCGAGGGCGGCGCGCCGCTGACCGGAGTCGCCCCGGGCGCGAAGATCCTCGCCCTGCGCGGTACCGATACGCGCGGTCGGGCGAGCACCGGCCTGGTCACGGCGGCGGTGCGCGACGCGACCGAGGCCGGGGCCGACGTGATCGCGGTCGCGGTGGCCCTGCCGCGCCGTGACGCGGAGTTGACCCGGGCCGTCGCCGAGGCCCGTGACGCGGGCGCGCTGGTGGTGGCCGCGGCCACCCCGGACCCGCCGCGGAGCGGCACCGACGAGATCCCGGCCCGCACCTACTGGCCGGCCGGTGAACCCGGCGTGCTGTCGGTCGCCGACATGCTTCCCGGCGGTGGCCGCCCGGACAACGCGCTCGCCACCAGCGGGATCGACCTGGCCGCGCCGGGCGCCGGGGTGGTGTCCGGCGGCCCGCGCGGTGACGGCCACTACCTCGGCGCCGGTTCCTCGGTCGCCGCCGCCTACGTCGCCGGGGCCGCTGCCGCGGTCCGTGCCGTCCGGCCCGACGACTCGCCCGCCGCGGTCGCGCGCCGCCTGACCGCGACCGCCTACCCCGCCGACATCCCGCAGCTCGACCCCTACGCGGCCGTCACCACGGTCCTCGGTGACCCGGGTACGTCTTCCGGCGCGGAGCGCGCGGTGGTACCCGTGACCGTCCGCGACACCTCCTCCGCCGAGCGTGCCACCGGCCGTGCGACGCTCTTCGTCCTCCTCGGCACCGGCGGCGTCCTCGCCGTCCTCTGGGGCGCCTTCGTCCTGCCCCGCGCCCGAGCCCGGGGCTGGCGCCCGGCGGGGGCGGGAGCGGGCGCACCGGAAGGGGACTGCTGAGCACGGCCCGAGGGGCCGTGGACGCCCCTGGCGCCCGCCCACGGGCTCGTACGGCTGAGCGGTTCGGCGGCATCGGACCGGCGGGGCTGGTCGCGGCCTTCCCCGCGCCCCTCGCGGGGCACGCGCAACCGGAAGCGGGGGCCACCTCGGGTGGCCCCCGCTTCCTTTCGCTTCGTGTCCCCTCAGCCGTCCTGGCCCCCGGGATCCGCCACCAGGGCGGTCTGCATCAGCTTCGCGCGGCGGCGGGCGATGTGCAGTGCCCGGCCGGGCGGGAGGTTCCTGGGCTTCGCGTTGCCGAAGAGACGGCCCTCCGTGGGCGGGCAGGAGAGCAGGACGGCCGGATTGTTGGCCTCGTCCAGGCGCCGGATCAGTCCGTCGCTGAGGCCGCGGCCGGCCCCCATGGCACTGCGGGCGACGACCAGGTGCAGACCCATCTCGAAGCCGAGCGTCAGGTACTCGAACAGCGGCTCCATGGGGCTCTGGAACGAGCTGCCGGAGACCATGTCGTAGTCGTCGATCAGGATGAACAGACGCGGACCGGTCCACCAGTCGCACTTGCGCATGCGGTTCGGCGCGATGTCGGCGCCGGGGACGCGGGTCTTCATGGCCCGGGCCGCGCCCTCGATGGTCTCCTTGAGGTTGTCCAGCGAGATCACGTGTCCGATGCGGTACTCCTCGGGGACGGTGTCCACCAGGGTGCGGCGGTAGTCCACCACGATGATCTTCGCCTCGGCGGGGGAGTAGCGGGCGGTGATGCCCGCGGTGACATGGCGCAGCAGGTTGGTCTTGCCGCTCTCGGTGTCACCGACCACGATCAGGTGCGGAGTACGGCTGAAGTCGTGCCAGACCGGTTCCAGGGCGTCCTGGTCGATGCCCAGCGGCAGGCGCATGCCGCCGCCCTCGGTGGCTTCGGGCGCCGGGAGCTCGACGGCCGGCAGCCGGTGCGGCAGCATCCGGACCTGGGGCGCGGGTGCGCCGGGCCAGTGCCGGGCGACCTCGGAGACCAGGTGGGCGACGCCGTCGCCGAGGTCCTCCAGGGAACCGCTGCCGTCCAGCCGGGGCAGGCCGGCCAGGAAGTGCATCTTGCTGTCGGCGGTGATGCCGCGACCGCCGCTGCGCGGCACCGAGCGGGCCTTGCGGGTGTCGATCTCGGAGTCCATCGGGTCACCCATCCGCAGTTCCAGACGGGTCGCGGACTGGTCGCGGACCTGGGCGGACAGCTCCACCCAGCGGGTGGTGGTGATGAGCAGGTGAATGCCGTAGTTGAGGCCGCGGGCGGCGAGTTCGTTGAACTTCGGGATCAGGTCGTCGTAGTCCTGCCGGACCGTGGACCAGCCGTCGACCACCATGAACACGTCGCCGAACGGCTCGTCCGGGAACTCCCCGGCGGCCCGCCGGCGGCGGTAGGACTGCATGGAGTCGATGGTGTGGTCGACGAAGAACTGCTCGCGCCGGGCGAGCAGCGTCATCACCTCGGCGACCGCCCGGTGCACCCGCTCCGGGTTGAGCCGCGCCGCGACGCCGCCGACGTGCGGCAGCGCGGCGAGCTGCGAGAGACCGCCGCCGCCGAAGTCGAGGCAGTAGAACTGGACCTCGGCGGGCGTGTGGGTGAGGGCGAGGGCGCCGATCAGGGTGCGGGTGAGCGTGGACTTGCCGCTCTGCGAACCGCCCGCGACGGCGACATGGCCACCGGCCCCCGAGAGGTCCACGACCAGCGGGTCGCGGCGCTGCTCGAAGGGCTTGTCCACCAGTCCGACCGGGACCCGCAGCCTGCCGGTCCCGGACCAGCCGGCGGCGCTGAGACCCCGCTCGGGGTCGGGGGCGATGCCGGGCAGCAGGGCGTCCAGCGGGGACGGCTCGTCCAGCGGCGGCAGCCACACCTGGTGGGCGGCGGGGCCCGAGTCGCGCAGCCGGTCGAGGGCCACGGCGAGCAGGGTCTCCTCGTCCTCCTCGCTCGCCGGCTCCGGCTCGGGCGCGGCCTCCAGGGTGCGCGGCACGACCCAGCCGCTGGTCCACGGCACCACCTGGCTGGCCACCCGGGCCTGGACCACCGCGCCGGTACGACGACGGTAGGTGCCCGACGAGTAGGCGGCACGGAACCGGGTCAGCGCCTCGACACCGGACTTCAGGTAGCCGCTGCCCGGCTGCGCCGGGAGCTCGTAGGCGTCCGGCACGCCGAGCACGCCCCGGCTCTCCATGGCGGAGAAGGTGCGCAGGCCGATCCGGTACGAGAGGTGACTCTCCAACTGGTGCATCCGGCCCTCGTCCAGACGCTGCGAGGCGAGCAGCAGGTGCACCCCGAGGGAGCGGCCGAGGCGGCCGATCATCACGAACAGGTCCATGAACTCCCGGTGTGTGGACAGCAGTTCGCTGAACTCGTCGACCACCACGAACAGGCTGGGCAGCGGGGTGAGGTCGGCCCCCGCGGCGCGGGCCCGCTCGTACTCGAGGGCGGAGGTGTAGTTGCCGGCCGCGCGCAACAGCTCCTGGCGGCGCATGAGTTCCCCGTGCAGGGCGTCCTGCATACGCTCCACCAGCGCGACCTCGTCGGCCAGGTTGGTGATGACGGCGGAGGTGTGCGGAAGTTCCTCGAGACCCAGGAAGGTGGCCCCGCCCTTGAAGTCGACCAGGACGAAGTTCAGGGTCTCGGAGGAGTTGGTCAGCGCGAGACCGAGCACGAGAGTGCGCAGCAGCTCGCTCTTGCCGGAGCCGGTGGCGCCGATGAGCATGCCGTGCGGACCCATGCCCCCTTGCGCGGACTCCTTGATGTCGAGTTCCACCGGACGGCCGTCCACGCCGACCGCGACCGGGACCCGCAGCCGCGCGGAGCCGGTGTGCCGCGCGAAGAGCGTGGCCGGGTCGTGCCGGTGCAGGTCGGGGATGCCCAGCAGGGTGGTCAGCTCGACGTCGGCGTCCAGCGGCTGCGCGATGTCGGTGCCCAGGCTGATCCGGCGGGCCGTGAGCAGCCGGGCCAGTGACTCGGCACCGAGCGGGCCGAGCCGGTCCGGACGGCCGAGCGCCACCGAACGCTCCTTGCGGCTGCGGTCGGTGCGTACCAGGTTCACCCGGTCGGGGCCGACGGTCAGCCGCAGCGTGTTGCGTCCGGGCCGCCAGCGCAGCGCCCCGGAGACGTCGAGGACCACGGCGTTGCGGTAGCCGTGCCCCTCCCAGCGATGACCCTCGGGGACGGTGACGCCGTCCAGGACGACGACGGTAAAGGGCTCGTCACGGCCGGGGCGGGCATCCGGGTCGAAGCCGGGGCGCTCGGCGAACTCGGCGCCCAGCAGGTCGTCCAGCTCGGTCAGGTCGGCGGTGATCCGGCGGACCTGACCCGCCCCGTCCTCCTCCTGCGGATGCAGCGCGTGCGGCAGCCACTTGACCCACTCCCAGTCGGGCCGGCGCTCGTCGCTGACGCAGACCGCGAGCCACAGCTCCTCCGGCGCGTGGAACACGGCGAGCTGGGCGAGCGCGGCGCGCACCAGGGCACGTACGGCGTCGGCCGGGTCCTCGGCCGGGGCGCCGCCCCCCGTCCCGGCCTCGCCGCTGTCCCCGTTCGGCCGGACGCCCGGCCCGGCGGACGCCCGGCCGGATGTCTCCTCGGGGCGCAGCAGGATCCGGGCCGAGGAACGCAGGTAGAGGCCGAGCGGCTGTTCCGGGACGGTGGAGTAGGCGCGGATGAAGCGGCGCAGGGCGTGCGCGCAGAGCGGTTCGAGATCCTCCACCGGGCGGGTGGAGACCGGCTGCAGGGTGAGCGCGAGCTGCTGTTCACCCACTGCGAGGCGGGCCTCGCCGAAGTCCTCGTCGCCGGGGCGGCGCTCCCACAGCCGCGAG
The DNA here is from genome assembly GCF_056435845.1 of Streptomyces sp. NPDC043867. Lineage (NCBI taxonomy): Bacteria > Bacillati > Actinomycetota > Actinomycetes > Kitasatosporales > Streptomycetaceae > Streptomyces > Streptomyces sp. NPDC043867. Next base: position 63,625 of record NZ_JBWKDS010000030.1, read on the forward strand.
GTGCGGGCCAGGGAGCGGAGCGAGGCCGGGTCCGGGTGGCGCCAGGCGAGCGCCCGCTGCTGCTCCACGATGGTGGACCTGACCCGCTTGCGCATCTGCGCCAGGTAACGGAGGTAGTCGCGGCGCTCGCCCTTCAGGCGCTGCTTGCGCTCGCTGGAGCGGCGCATCAGCTGCCCCAGCAGCATCGCACCGGCGGAGAGCGCCATGACGCCCATCGCCAGATACATGAAGACGCCGTTCCCGCCGCCGGGGCGCAGGAACATCAGCATCATCGACACCGACATCAGCGCCATCGGCAGATAGGTCCATATCGCCGAGGTGTCGGGCACCGTCTCGGCGAGGACCGGTGGCTCCTGCAGAGTCAATTGACCCTCGGGCATCTCCGGTCCGCGTCTGCGGGCCGGCCGGCGAAACAGCACCACACTCAAGGAACGAAACCTCCGGTTTCAGTGGCTTTCCGGCCCGCACCGAATACCGGCGCACCCGGCAGCGGGAAAGACCGTACCGAGCTGATTCTCCGGGTTCCGCATCGGGCGGCGAACGCCGGGGTGAATGTTTCGAGCGGATAGCGGGGACGGTCAACTCCCGTGAAGGACAACTCCATACCGGACAATGAGTCCGGTCCGCAGCACGATCCGGCGGGCGTAGGCAGTAGTCTGCATTCACGGAACGCGACCTGTCCACGTGGGACGGGCGGTCGCCGACGGCGCGGACACAACTCTCCCGCTCTGTACCCCCCGTTCGCGGTCGCGCCGGCCTTCCGTACTCTTCGCAGGTCCCCCCTGCCGGGGAAGCCTTCCTGTCAAAGCCCCCACGGAAGACGAGAGTTCAGCTGATGACCGACAGCGCTGTGGCCGAACTGTGCCGCCTGACCGTACGTGCGCCGAGCGTCTCCGTCGATCTGGCCGTGCCCGCCGACGTGCCGGTCGCCGATCTCCTGCCCACGCTGCTTCGTTATGTCGGCGAGGAAGCCGAGGAGGCCGGTCTCGACCACGCGGGCTGGGTGCTCCAGCAGCTCGGCGACGCCCCGCTCGACGAGGAGACCACCCTCACCCGCGCCGGGCTCGCCGACGGCGCCGTGCTCTACCTGCGCCCGCACACCGAGGCGCTGCCCGAGGCCCGCCTCGACGACCTGGTGGACGGAATAGCCGACACCGCGGGCCGGAAGCTGCACACCTGGCATCCCGAAGCGGCCCGCGGACTCCTGGTCGGCACCGCGGTGGCGACCGTGGTGGCCGCCCTCGCCCTGGTGCTCTGGCCCGGGGCGACCGGCTCCGGCCGCCTCCAGGTCGCCTTCGCGGCCGTGACCGGGCTGCTGCTCCTCGCGGGCGCCGGCTCGGCCAGCCGCGCGGTCGGCGACCGTCTCTCCGCGACCGCGCTCGCCCTGCTGGTCGCGCCCTGCCTGGCACTCGCCGGCTGGCTGCTGCCCGGCGGCGACCTGACCGGCCCGGACGCGGCCCGGGTCGTGGGCGCACGGCTGCTCGCCGCGGGCGCGGCGGGCGCGGGCGGTGCGGTCCTCGCGCTCGCCGCCACGGCCGTCGGCGCGCCGGCCCTCTTCGCCACCGCGGTCGTCTCGGTGGCGACCGCGGTCGTCGGCGCCCTGATGGGCTACTCCGGCCTGGACGTGGCGGCCTCCGCGGCTCTCGTGGCGGCGGTGGTCGCCCTCGCCGCCGGAGCGGTGGCACCCTTCGCCTTCAAACTGGCCGGGATGCGGCTGCCCGCCCTGCCGTCCTCGGCCGCCCAGCTCCAGGAGGGCATCGAGCCCTACGCGGGCGACGAGGTGGCCGAACGCACCGAACTGGCCGGACGCTGGGTCACCGCGCTCTTCGCCGCCACCGGCATCGTCGCCGCGGCCGCCCTGGTCGTCCTGACCCACGGCCCGAACCTGCCCGAGGTGCTGACCTCCGCCGGGCTGAGCCTGCTGCTGCTCCTGCACAGCCGCGGCCTGGTGCACATCGGACAGCGGCTGACCCTGGCGGTACCCGGCGTCTGGGGGCTGCTGCTGCTCGCCCGCGCCTGGGCGGTGGACGACCACGGCGACGTACGCGCAGTGGTCTTCGCGGTGCTGCTCGCCGCCGCCGCCGCGCTCGTGATCGCCGCCTGGACGGTGCCCGGCCGCCGGATGCTGCCGTACTGGGGCCGTGCGGCGGAACTGGCGCACACCGGCCTCGCGGTGGCGCTGCTGCCGTTCAGCCTCTGGGCGGCCGGGCTCTTCGGCTGGCTGCGCGGCCTGTTCGGCTGAGCAGATCCCCCACGCCGCGGCATGCAGAAGGAGTTGAGGACAAGCCGTGCAGTCCAAACGAGACCAGGTCCACGCCCACACGTTCATGATGGGCAGGCTCAGCTCGAGCCTGCTGATGGCCGACCCGGACGCCCCGGAGAGCCCGCTCGGACGCACCACCCGCGGTGTGGTCTTCGGCGTGCTGGTCACCGTCCTGATCGGCGCCGGCGCCACCGTCTACGGCCTGCTGCGCCCCGGCGGGAACGACGGCTGGCGTGACGGCGAGCACCTGGTGGTCAACCGTGACACCGGGGCCCGGTACCTGTGGACGGGCACCGACGGTGTACTGCACCCGGTGCGCAACTACGCCTCGGCGAAGCTCATCGGCGGCTCCGACCTGGCGACCGCCGACGTCCGCACCCCCTCGCTGCAGGGCGTCCCGGTGGGCGCACCGGTCGGCATCCCGGGCGCCCCGGACGTGGTGCCCGAACCCGGCCAACTCGACGACGACGCATGGCACATGTGCGTCACCGGACCGGACGGGGCACTGCCCAGCACCTCCGGCGCCGTGACGACCAGCGGGGTGGACAAGCCGGGAGCGACCACCGTGGCCGCCGGGATGTCCCTGGACTCCCGCGGTATCGGCCGCGACCGCGCTGTGCTGGTGCGCGGCCCGGAGGGCACCGAGTACCTGGTGTGGCGTGGCAGCCGACTGCCGCTGGACCGCGACTCCGACGCCCGCAACGCCCTCGGCTACGGCTCCCAGAAGCCGATGCCGGTCTCGGCGGCCTTCCTCGACGCGCTGGCACCCGGCCCCGCGCTGAAGCCGCCCGCGGTGCCGGGGCGCGGCGAGGAGGGCCCCACGCTCGGTGGAGAGGCCAGCAGGATCGGTCAGCTGTTCAAGGTCAGCGTCCCCGGCGGCGGCAGCACCTACCACCTGCTGCGCAAGGACGGCCTGGTGCCGCTGACCCGGCTCGGTGCCGCCCTGGTGCTGGGCGACCCGGCCACTCAGCAGGACGCCTACCAGGGGGAGTCGCCCGAGGTGCGTACGGTCGGCGCGGACGCGCTGCGTGAACACCGGGGGAAGGACTCCGACGCCGCCGCGTCCGCTGAGCTGCCGGACGCACCGCCCCTCCCGCAGTCCGCGGAGCGCGGCACGGCCCTCTGCGCGCAGGTGGACGGCGACAACGCCGGCGTACGGATCAGGTCGGTGCTGGTCCCGTTGGCTCAACTCGCGCCCGTCGCGGTGTCGCGGGGCACCTCGCAGCCGCTCGAGCCGGCCTGTGTCCCGACGGACGCCACGGTCGTACGGCCCGGGCACGGCGCCCTGGTCCGGGCGCTGCACGCGAGTGGCGCCGCGCACGCCGCCACCACCTACCTGGTGGCGGAGAACGGCGTGAAGTACCGCGTGTCCGCCAAGGAGTCGCTGGCGGCGCTCGGGTACGAGGCCTCGGACATCGGCTCCGTCCCGGCGCCGCTGCTGGCGGCCTTCCCCACCGGCGCGGACCTCGACGCGACCGCCGCCTCGGGTGCCACGGAGCCCAGGGTCACGGCTCCGGAGTGCGGTGCGGCGGGCCGGTCGGAGAAGGCCGGGCAGAGCGGCGCGGCGGACAAGTCCGGCAGGGCGGGCGAAGCGGTCACGGCGGGCACCGCTCCACAGAGCTGACGCCGCACGGTGATTCCGGCAGGGAACGCATACGGGCTCAGGAAAGGGAAACGGAAAGGCCGGGTGGGAGAAGAGATCGGGCCGAACTCGGTGTCGGTGGCGCGAATTGGCCAGTGCCGCCCTGCGTCGCGGTACCGGTTACCCGGGAGAAACCTCAGATAAAGCTCAGAGATTTGAACGGTGCGCACCCGTGGAATCCCGCGGGTGCGCGCACATTGCCGGGCGCGGTCATTCTCCATGACCGTTCGGCCTCTTCGCGTGCCCGCTTTCTGCCCGCTTCGCGCACCGTGCGGTGGCGGTACTCGTCCGGCTGCCGCCATCGTTGGCGCCCACCTGTTCATCCCGCTGCAACGTCGGCACAACTCCGTTGCCATGAAGGCGAATTCTGCCGGACCGGCTGTTGCCCACATCCTTCCTGCACGCGTTGCGCGAAACCCTGTTTTCTCTTTAGCCTCAACTCGCAACGGTGCGACGAGACGCGCCTGAACGAAGGGAGCGTGACATGGCGGACAGCGCCGCAAGGAAAGCGGACTATGCCAAGGGCTTGGGGGGCGTCTCCTCCCTGGAGACCGCCCGGGACCAGGTCGAGAAGACGCAGAACAACGTCGCTGAGATCGCCGCGCGTTCCGGCGTCGGCGGCGACGAGGGCCAGGCCCTGCTGAAGCTCTTCCGCAGCTGGAACGCCGAGGCGCAGAAGGTCGTCATCCAGATCAGCACGATGATCGACGCGCTCCAGGAGAACGTGACCTCCGCCAACCGCCTGGCGAAGGAGAACCAGGACCTGACCGAGGTTCTCAACAGCAAGACCAGCCAGGGCGTCTTCGAAGCACTGAGCTGAACCACCCGCGGTACCGGCGCCCTTCGGTGCGGCCGGACTTCGTGAGCGTCCCGGGCCCCGCGCCCGGCCTTCGAGAGGAGACGTCATGGCCGACGGCATCATTGACGTGCAGTATCCCAAGGTCCAGCAGGCCATCGAGGAACTGATGGAGCAGACCCAGGTCATCATCAACACCCTCAACAACCTGGAGGACGAGCTGAAGCCGCTCGTCACGTCCTGGGAGGGTGCGGACCAGGAGAAGTACCGTGAGGTCCAGGCGGAGTGGGACAACGCCACCAAGAACATGGCGCGGCTCCTCGGTGACAACGGCGAGCTGATCCGGACCATCCACGACAACCACTCCCGTGACGAGCGCAGGAGCGCCGACAACTGGGGCAACGTACGCGCCCGTTGAGCCCTGGGGCCCCGGGCCTGTCCGGAGCTACCCCTCCGTCCTGAGGACGGGGCGGCGCCCGAAGTCGCGTGCGTGCGATCGAGAACGCCGAACCGCCCGCATGGCGGCGCCATGCGGGCGGTCGAGGCAACGGTCCCGTGCGGGCGGTCGCGGCAGCGCCACCCCGGGCCCGCAACGCCCCCGTCCGACCCGGGCCCGCAACGCCCCCGTCCCACCCGGGCCGCAACGCCCCTGTCCCATCCGGCTCAACGCCCCCGCCACCGGGCCGCAACACTCCCGGCCCCGCCCACCGGGCCGTCCCCGTACCCCCGTCCGGCGCCTAGCAGCAGGAGATCGTCCCATGGCCGGTGAAAAGGCCGACGTCAAGCATTTCGACCTCAAGCAGATGGAGAACTTCCGCGACAACGAGGTACAGCCGGTCTACACCGCCGCGAAGAAGCACCGTGAGGACGGCGACGGCGCCACCATCCGCCCGCTCGGCCAACTCGTCGACGGACACACCACTCCGGACAACCTCGCCCAGGACAAACAGCTCCTGCGCATCGGCAAGATGGTCACCGACCCCCTGGTCTCGGGACCGAAACTGATCGAGGGCGTCCGCACCGCGGCCGAGGCCATCGACAAGCTGCTCGGCGACCAGATGGACCTCTTCAAGGAGCTCAAGGAAGCGCTCACGGACACCATCGAGGAGGCCAACAAGACCAAGGACAAGAACCTCGGGGCGATCGACGCGCAGACGCTGCTGCAGACCTTCGAAGAGGTCGACACCCTCACCGCCGGCACCGCGGAAGAAGAAGACTGACCCCTCGCGCGCCGACGGCGGACACGCCGACCGGCGCGCCCCGTGAGCGAGACCCGCCTGCACGTCCGTACGAGGACGCGGTGTGCCGGCACGGACGACAACCGACCAGAAAGGGCGCCCGGTGGCCGATCGGTACGATCCCAACTCCGTCGCCAATCTCGACAAGTTCGACAACGCCGGCAACCCGTCGAGCGACACCTGGGCCACCCTGGTCACCCACATCACGGGTTATCCCGTGCCGGACCGCAACACCGTCTTCGACACCCTCCGCTCCGACCACGGCGGCAAGCTCTTCCGGATGGACATCAAGGAGCGCAGCCTCGGCCTGCTCGTCAAGGACTCCGGCTTCCTGAGGAACAAGGGCGAGGACTACGACATCTGGTTCTTCGACAGCGGCAAGAGACGGTCGATCATGCAGGCCCGGATCGTCTTCGAGGGCCGCGTGAAGGCCGGTGAGGAGGTCATCTTCGCCGGCCCGGGCTCCGACAACGTCCACGACGCCCAGGTCCGTGAGGGCAACGAGTTCACGGACTACAACAAGGACAAGATGTCCACCGTCCCGCTCGCCCGGTACATGAACGGGCCGCGGGCGGCGCTTCTCGCCCTGCTGGGCGGCAGCAGCCAGGACGCCCGGTTCAGCAACCTCGGGGTGCCCAGTGCCGACGCGGTGGACCTGAACTCCTTCGACACCACCGGGGACTCCTTCGACTTCGCCGCGAAGTTCTTCCGCGACCACGCCGTGGTGCTGAAGGACTGGGAGGACCGGTTCGGCCGGGACGACGCGAGCTGGAAGGGCGAGGCGGCGGAGGTCTTCCGCAGCCTGCTGAAGAAGATCCGCGAGAACTACGACAGTTACATCGAGACCTTCGACTCCTCGGCCGGCACCGGCGACGAGACCGGCACCGGCAACACCGTGTACTCACGCGCCCTGTCGCTGGGCCGCAAGTACCTCCAGGACTCCGCCACCAAGCTGCTGGACGCGTGGCTCGCCTGGGCCAAGTCCTCGTACTACGACCCGCATCAGGTGCTGCGGTACGTCCTGGACGACCTCGCCCAGTGGGTCGACGCGAACAACGTCGCCAAGACGGACATCACGTCGACGACCACCCGCTACTCCACCACCGTCAAGCACAGCCCGCAGGGCGGCTTCTCCCAGGTGCACCCGGAGTACGGCGACCTGACCGACATCGCCAACTGGGCGAAGGTCGGCGACAAGGCGGTCAAGATCTGGACTCAGGGCGTCGACGAGTACCTGGGCAAGCCCGCCGCGCAGGTGCAGTCCGCCCTGAACAACCACTTCCTCGAACTCGGCGAGGACTTCTCGGACAACGTGCCCAAGCCGAAGTCGACCGGCACGGCCTCCGAGGAGTACGAGAAGAAGAAGCTCAAGGAGGAAAAGGACGAGATCAAGAAGCAGAACGCGGAGAACAAGAAGTACCAGGACGACCTGCGCGCGGAGCAGGAGCGCCAGCGCGAGGAGGACAAGAAGTACCAGGAGGAGCTGCGCAACGAGCAGAACCGGCAGCGCGAGGAGGACAAGAAGTACCAGGACGAACTCCGCGAGGAGCAGAACCGGCAGCGGGAGGAGGACAAGAAGTACCAGGACGAACTCCGCGAGGAGCAGAAGAAGGAGCAGGACGAGGCCAAGCGCATCCAGGACGACCTGCGCAACGAGCAGAACCAGCAGCGCGAGGACGACAAGAAGTACCAGGACGAGCTGCGCAACGAGCAGAACCAGCAGCGGGACGAGGACAAGAAGTACCAGGCCGAACTCCGCGAGGAGCAGAAGCGCGAGCAGGACGAGGCCGAACGCGAGGCCCGGGAGCAGACCAGGGCCATGCAGGAGAGCCTCGGCGGCCTCAACGATCCGAACGCGGTCACCGAGCAGAGCCTCGACGGCCTCGACGACCTGCTGAACCAGAACAACCCGGTCACCGAGAGCACGGGCGGCATCGGCGACATCAACGGAACCGGCCAGGGGTCCGGAACCGACCTGGGGCCGGTCACCCAGAGCCTCGGCAGCCTCGGCGGGCTGAACGCCGGTGGCGGCTCCCTCAAGACCCCGACCGGCGGGAACACCCAGGCCGACGGAGGCAAGCTCACCACCGACTTCCCGGACGGCAGCAGCACCTCCTTCGACCCGGACAGCGGGGTGCTCACCACCACGTCGCCCGATGGCACCGTGACCACGCAGGACCTGGGTGACGGCCTGAAGGTGACGAACCCGGACGGTTCGGTGACGTCCCTCGGTGACGACGGCAAGCTGACCACGACGTTCCCGGACGGCACCACGCAGACCGTCGACCCCGTGACCGGTCAGGCCGTCACCACCAACCCGGACGGCAGCACCACCACGACCGACCTGGGCAGCCTCACCGACCTCAACGGCAGTCTCAACGGCGACGGTGTGCTCGACGGCCCGACCGGCACCAGCACCCAGCTGACGAACGCCGGTGACCTGACCACCGACTTCCCGGACGGCAGCAGCACCTCCTTCGACCCGGACAGCGGGGTGCTCACCACCACGTCGCCCGACGGCACCGTGACCACGCAGGATCTGGGTGACGGCCTGAAGGTGACGAACCCGGACGGTTCGGTGACGTCCCTCGGTGACGACGGCAAGCTGACCACGACGTTCCCGGACGGCACCACGCAGACCGTCGACCCGTCGACGGGCCAGGCGACCACCACCGATCCGGATGGCAGGACCACCACCGAGAACCTGGGCAGTCTGGGCGGCCTCAACAGCCAGAACGACCTCAACGGCCTCGGTGATCTGAACGGCCTCGGCGACCTCGGCGACATCAACTCCGACGTGACCACCGAGACGATCGGCGGCCTGGGGGACATCAACGGCGGCCATTCCGGCCTCGAAACCCCGACCGGCGGCCACACCGAACTCGACGACAGCGGTGACTTCACCACGACGTTCGCGGACGGCAGCAAGGCCACGTTCGACCCGGACAACGGGATGCTCACCACTACGGACGCGGACGGCACCACCACGACCACCGACCTCACCCACGGTGCGAAGGTGACCAACCCGGACGGCTCCACCACCCTCCTGGACAACGGTCAGCTGACCACCACCTTCCCGGACGGCAGCAAGCAGGTGATCGACCCGGACACCGGCATCGCCACGGTCACCGACCCGCAGGGCAACACCGAGACCGTGAACCTGCACGACCTCAACTCGTCGCTGAACGACAGCAGTTCCGACATCCTGGACGGTCTCGGCGACCTCGACGCGAGCGGCGGTGGCGGCACCACGTCCCGCGACGTGCCGCTCTCCGAACTGAACCTCGGCGGCGGCGGGGGCGGTGGCGCATCCGGCGGCGGCCTCTCCGGAGCGGACCCGCTCTCCTCGGACGTCTTCGGCACGTCCGGTTCCACCCCCCTCTCGGGCAGCACGGCCACCCCGCTCGGTGCCGCCTCCGCGGCGGCCGGTGCCCCCGGCGCCCCCGGAACGCCCGGCAGCCCCGGTATGCCGATGGGCGGCGGCATGGGCGGCATGGGCGCGGGCGGCGACAAGGGCGGCAACGGCGAGCGGGTGCGTGCCGTCCTGGTCGACGCGGCCGAGGAGAGCGAGCGCCGCAACCGCCGCCGGCGCAGTCCGTGGAACCGCCAGGAGGACAGTGACACCTTCCTCGCCCCGTCCCGGGTGAACACCACCGGAGGCGGCGACTCCACCGAGGAGGAGGCGGAACCGGGGCGCAGGTCCACCAGCTCCGCCGACTATCTGGAGGAGGACGAGGACGTGTGGGGCACCGAAGAGGGCGGCACCCCGGCCGTCATCGGGCGGTGAGCACCGTGCGAGCCCGGCACGACCCCCGCGGGGAGACGAATCCCACCCGGTCCCGGCTTTCGCGGCGGGACCCCCACCGGGCAAGATCAGCAGGGGAGTTGCAGGTCCCGGACCCGGAATCCGACGCACGGACCGCTCGTCGGGACGTACGGACCGGACTTCCCACCGCACGGACCGGACGACCGGGCATGCGCACAGACCGACGGAGAAGGGCGGAGCGGGCGTGACGGAACCGCTGGAGAAACGCCTGGAGAAGGCGATGGCCGAACTCCAGGCTGCCCAGGAGGCGGTCGCGCGCACCGAGCGCGAGCTGCGGCAGGCGTCGTTCGCGGTCCTCTCGTCGGACCGCGCGGTCCGCGCCACCGCGGGCCCGCAGGGTGAGCTGACCGGGATCGAGTTCCTGGAGAACAAGTACCGCGACATGTCCCCCCAGGAGCTGGCCGCCAGCGTCCTGGAGGCGGCGAACGCGGCACGTCGGAAGATGAACCGGCACGTGATGAAGGCGATGGCGCCCTTCACCGAACCCAGCGCCAACGTGCCGGAACTGAAGGGCTTCGAGCTGGACTGGGAGCGGATCTTCGGCCCGGAGGTCCTGCGCGAGGACGACGAGGACACGGCGCGCGGCGGCCGGGCCACCCCCGCCTGGCGGGACGCGCTCGGCGAGGACGGGGAGGACTGACGATGGGACAGCGGTACTACGTAGACCCGCAGCGCATCGAGGCCCTGGCTGGGCAGCTGGCGGAGATCGGCACCCTGGCCAGGAGCATGACCGAGGAGTTCCTCGACGAGCTGGCGCCCACCGTCAGGTGGCCCGGTACGGAGGGCGAGTTCGCCGAGAAGGCCAAGCCGCAGGAGCAGAAGGAGCGGCAGACCACCAAGGACACCATGATGTCCATCCGTGACGCACTGGTGGGCATCACCGACGCCACGGTCAGCCAGGTCCGGCTGATGAAGACCACCCGCGACGGCAACATCGAGGCCATCGAGCGGAACAACCGGGAGCTCGACACCCATGGACTCGACGGCAACGGCGGCCCGGGCGGGCATGGCCGCCGCTGACCGGACCGCCGCCGGCCGCTCCCGCACCGTGCCGGGAGCGGCCGCTCCGTCCTGCCCGAACGACGTGCCGGGTGAGCCCCGATGAGCATGATGGCCTCGCCCGAGGTCAACGCGATGCTCTTCATCCTCACCGGGGAGCGGCTCATCGACGCCGACGAGGACCTCGCCTACGAGAGCCGCCGGCCCTACTCCGGCCTGGGCCGCAAGCTCGACAGGATGTCGTCGCTGATCGAGAAGTCCATCCACGACATCGCCGAGGTCATGCCCGACGACCTCTCCAAGTCGTACGCCAAGGCGATGGGCATGCTCATCGACGACGGCGGCAAGAACTACCTGCGCGACTTCGCCGAGCAACTCGACAAGATCGCCGAGGGCCGGCGCAAGACCTCCATGGACATCATGGAGTCCAAGTGGCAGGTCATCGCCGAGGTCATCCGGCTGCTCATCGAGATCGCCATCTACCTGGCGATGTCCTTCTTCACCGGCGGCGCCTCCGCCAGCCAGATCATGATGGCCAAGCTGCGCAGCCGGTTCATGATCCTCACCACCCTCAGCCACCTGCTCCAGCGGCTGCACCTCGCGCCCTCGCTGACCGAGGCGTTCGCGGAGGCGTTCACCACCTTCGCCGTGCGGCTGGCGATGATGAACTTCGCCCCGAACGGCCGCCGCCCCGACGGCTTCGACTGGAACGACATCCTCAAGTCGGCCGCGTTCGGCGCCGCCGCCGGCTTCCTCACCAGCATCTTCGACGACTTCGCCAAGAACATCGTCAGGAGCTACGACAACAACTTCCTCAAGAACGGCCCCGACCTCAACTTCAAGAACAACCCCAACCTCAAGAACCCCCCGAACCTCGACATCAAGAACAACGGCCCGCACCCCAAGCCGAACCCCGACCCCACCCCGAACCCCCACGACAACACCCCGAAGGACCGCCCGGAGCCCACCCCGCACGGGAACGGCCCCAACGGCACGAACAACACGCCGGTCACCTTCCGGAACAACCCGCTGTCCTTCCGGAACAACACCAACCTGTGGCGGAACAACCAGATCCTGCGCAACAACGCCGACCGTCCTGGCGCGCTGGCCGGGCACTACGGGCTCAAGGGCACGGCCGACTTCCTCGCCGCCGGCTCCGGCGAGGCGCTCGCGGAGATCCTCATCAAGGGTGCCTTCGACGGAGACTGGTCCACCAGCTGGTCCACCTTCGTCGGCGCGGGCCTCAGCAGCCAGGTCGAGGCCACGCTCAGCGACACCGCCCTGAACAGCGGTGCCGAACTGCGCCACGCCATCGACAAGTTGCGCAACCCGCCGCCCACCGTCTCCGGCGGCAGCACCGACTCCGACACACGCGACTCGGACTCCACGCGTTCCCGTGGCGGCTCCGACTCTACCGACGCCCCCTCGAACACGGACACCTCGGGCTCCGTGGGCTCCGTGGGCTCCGTGGGCTCCGTGGGCTCCGCCGGCGGTGGCGGTTCCGGGCGCCCCTCGCCCTCTCCCGTCCCCCAACGGGTGACCATGCCGGGGGACTTCACCGGGACCGGTGCGCCTCCGCCCTACTCCGCCGCGGAACCGCCCCCGTACACCAGCGTGGACCCGCCGGCCTACTCGCCGGGGCCGCTGCCGGTGACCGCCGCCGAGAACCAGTTGTGGCAGCAGATCCACAGCGGCACGCCCGAGGTCCGCGAGCAGGCCCTGCGGGACCTCGCCGCACTGCGCGGCTCCCAGCCGCCCGGCAGCACCGAGATCGGCGTCCGCGACAGCCTGCACGGCAACCTGTCGCAGGTGCCCGAGGTCCGCGTGGTGCCGGCCGGGAACGGCCCCGCCGCCCGGATCGACACCGACGAGGTCCGCCGCGCCCTCGGCGCCTTCGGCACGCCGGTCACGGTGGACTCCCCGGTCACCGCCGGCGGTTCCGGCAGTGGCTCCACGGGCGGTCCCGCTCCAGGTCCCGGCGCGGACACCACCGACGGCGGCCCGGTGGTGGACCTCGACGCCGACGTCCGGGTCGACAGCGGCTCCGATCTGAACCGTGCCGGTGCCGGTGCCGCACCAGTGGTGTCGCCCGAGACCCCGGTCGTGGGGTCGCCGGACGCGGCCGTCGTGGGTTCGCCGGACGACTCCGTCGTCGGTTCGCCGGAGAACACCGTCCAGACCTCGGTTTCGCCGGAGAACACCGTCCAGACCTCGGTTTCGCCGGAGAACGACGTCCAGACCTCGCCGGACGAGGTGGCCGCGCTGGACGTCCGTACGAACGGCGACCGTACGAATCCGGTGCCCGGGCAACCGGTCGGCGGTCCCGGCAACTCCAACTCCGCCGCACCTACGACGGGGACCGGGCCGGGGTCGGGCACGGGCTCCGGAGCGGGCGCCGGCGCCCGGCCGAGTGGCGTCCCCGCCGGCGGCGGCAACCAGACCCCCGCGGGGCCGCAGCCCCAGGGCACCCGCAACCCGGACGCCACGGCCCCGGCGGACGGCCGGCGGACCACGACCGACGACGCCTCGGGGACACCGGTCGACGACGGTCCGCAGACCACAGCCGACGACGGCTCCCAGGTCCCGCGGCCGCCGGTGACCGTCACTCCCTCGGAGACCGTCTCTTCTCAGGGTGTCGACCCGGCGGGCAGCGACGGCACTTCGGGCCTCGCTGGGAGCGGCCCCTCCCCGGCCGCCCCCGACGTCAACGGCGCTCCGCCGAAGGTCAGCACCACCGGCTCGTACGCCGACGAGGGCGACGTACGAGAGATCGGCGACGTACGCGGCACCGGAGACGTACGCGGCACCGTGGGCCCGAGTGACATCAAGGCCGGTCCGTCGCCCACCACCCCGAACCTGTCGTCCGCCCAGCCGCAGCCGTTGACCATCGTGGTCTCGCAGGTGCCGCCGCCGGGGGAGGGGGCGCCGGAAGCCGCCGAACTGCTGGACGGGGCAGGAGTCGACCGTGCCGTCGTGCTCGGACCGGCGGTCGCGTCGGACGGCGCGGGACGTCCGGTACGCGCCGCTGCGGAGCTGACCCGTGAGGGCCCGGGCGCCCCGGTCCGGGTCCGTCCGCTCACCGGCCCCCCGGCCGCCGTGACGCCGGACGGCACGTCCGACACCCCGGACGCCGCGTTCCCCGGCGCGGACGTGTTGCTGCCGCTCGCCGACGCCCTCGGCCAAGCGCCCTCCGCGCCCTCCGCGCCCTCCGGTCCCGTCACGCAGAGCGGCGCGACGACCGACAACGACCCGCTCTTCGACCCGGTCACGCGCCCCAAGCTCGTCTCGGACGTGAAAACCGCCCTCGACGGCATCGGAGCCGGGCCGAACCCCACGGACGCGGGCGCGCCCGTCACGCCCAAGCTCGCCACCCTGTCCCGCTCCTGGACCGAGACGGCCACCGACCTGCATCTGGAGTCGGGCAACGGTGACGCGAACGGCGGACAGATCTCCGGCCCGGGCGCCGGCCGAGGGCAGGGCAGCGGCGGAACCCCGCCTCCGCCGCCCCCCACCGGTCCGGACGACTCCCCGGCGGTGCCCGCCCCGGCGACGCCCCCCGTGGTGCTCCCGCCCACCGGGCGCATCGTCGTGCGGCCCGCGAACGGCGACAGGACCGCCGACACCGGGAACGGCCCCGCACGGCCCGCGGCCGAGCCGGTCGTCACCACCCTGGACGGCCACACGGTGCCCGTCGCCCAGCTGCGGCGCCTGATGCCGGACGCGACCGTCAAGCCCCGACCGGGCCGGGCCGTGCGGACGTTGACCATCTCGCAGAGCGCGGCGGAGGACGGTACGGCGCACGGTGCGGGGCGGCGCGCGCTGCTCGGCCAGGACACCTTCCGCGGTGTGCGCACCACGTCCGCCGGCCCCACCACGACAACCGCGACGGACCCGCCGGTCCGCCGTACGGTGTTCACCGGCCCGCCGACCGCGCTGCCCGGCTCGGGCACCGGGCGGGGTGCCGACTACTTCGCGACGCACGGCACCTCCCGTACCGTCACGCTCGGCACCAAGGACGCGGAGCGTCCCACCGTGAAGGTCAGCGGCGTGCAGTTCGGCGACGTACTCAACTATTGGGCGCAGGACGGCGACCAGGAATGGCCGCTGGTGCTCTTCTCCTGCGAGACCGGGCGGCAGCCGGAGGTGGCGGGACTGCCGGTGGCGCAGCATGTGGCGAACCGGACCCGGCGGCACCTGTACGCGCCGACCACCGAGGTGGGCACGGCCCGCGACCGGGACGGCAACGTCCGGGCGGTGCTCACCGAGGGCCCGGACGGGCCCGGAAGGTGGAAGCTGTTCACCCCGGAGCCCACTGGTACCGATCTGGACGCTCTGGCGCGCGACGCCGGCCTGCACACGGGCCCGGAACCGGCCGACGCCTTCACCCGGGCCCGTACCCTCCAGCAGATCCGCACACTGCGTGACGCTCTCGGCACCGACGCCGAACAGCGCCCGGAGAACCGCGAGTTGCTCGCCGGTCTAGCCTTCGTGGACGGTCTGCGCTGGCTCAGCCCGGACACCGCGGCCCGTTACGGCGACGGCCGGATGACCTTGGACCTGCTGCGCCGGATGGTCGTCGACCGGGGCCGTGCGACGGGCGCCGCCACCAGCGATCCCGCCGCCGATCCCACGGTCGGGCAGTACACCGAATTCCTGCGCGCCGCGGGGGAGTTGCGGACCACCGCGGGACCCGGCACCACGCTCGACGCCCTGCTGCCCCCGCCGCCGCCCGCGCTCCCGCCGACCACCCTGGTCTCACCGCAGGACGTGCGCGGTCTCTCCTACGCGCCCTCCGCGCAGATCACCTGGTCGCTCTCCAGCACCCCGCTGCCGCTGTCCGAACTGGGGCTGAGCTCCGAGGACACCGCCGAACTCGCCCGCCGCCGACCTGACCTGGCGCCCACGCCGAGCCCTCCGGGGAGCCTCGCCGAGGACATGGCCCTCCTCAGCAAGGCCACCCCCGGCACCGCGGACACCGTCCACGCGGACGGCCTGGCCTTCCGGCGGCTGGAGACCCCGGGCGGCGGCAACTGCCTCTTCCGCTCGCTGCTCGACAGCGCGCGCGGCCGGCCGGTCCCACCGGCGTGGGCCGCACGGAACGTCGCCGGGCTGCGCGGTCTGCTGCGCGACCGCATCACTGGGTCCGAGCTGGGCGACAGCGTGGCCCTGGCGATCCCGGACCCGGTCTTCTCCGTGGTGGACGACCTGCGGATGCGTGCCGTCACCGGGGTGCGGGACGCGGACGAGCGGGACCGGGTCACACAGCTCTGGAACCGCGTCGCGCAGGACGTCGTCACCGGCGCCGACACCGACGATTGGCAGCGGATCCTCCGGGAGAGCGACTACCCGCAGCTCGCCGCCGTGGCGCCCACCCCCGCCGCCGCCCGGCGGCTCGGCGCCAGAGGGCTCGTCGCCGCGGCGGCCGAACTGCCCGCGCTCTGGTCCTCCCCGTTCGCCGACCTTCTCCCTGAGGCGCTGGCGCACACCCTCGACCTCGACCTGCGGCTCGTCCAGCCCGACCCGCAGTCCCCGGGGAACACCTTCGTCAACACCCTCAACCCGGGCGGGCGGGGCGGCACCCTGCACCTGTCCTACAACGGCACCGACCACTACGACGCGCTGGTCCCGGCCTCGGCGCCGCTCACCCCCGTACCCGACCCGGCGACCAGCCCGGACCCGGACCCGGCCACCACCACCGACCCGGCGACCACTCAGGACCCGACCACCCAGGACTCGGACGGTGCCGACCCCTTCGGGGAGTGGCTGCGCGGCATGGGTGGGATAACCGACCTCGACAGTCCCGCCACCGAGGCGCCCGACCGCGGCGACCCCGTGCCGCTGGAGACCCAGCTCGAGCGGCATCGCCCGGCAAGGCTGCTGACCGGCAGCGACGCCCGGCCGCCGGGCCCGGTACCGAAGACCGTCACCTTCGAGGACGGCAGCCGGCTGCCCACCATCCTGATCGATCCGGACGCCGACCCGGGTGACGGGACCCCGGGCGGCACCCCGCGCAGTCGCCCCGCGGGTCTCTTCACCGGCCCCGGCAGGACCACCCTGCGCTCGCCCGAGCAGGTGGCCGAGGAGATCCTCGGCAAGCTGCCGAAGAAGCTGCGCGCCCAGTTCGACGAGGCGGAGCTGCTGCGCCTGCTGACCGAGCAGCCCAGCGCGTTCACCGCTCCGCGCGGGGCGCGCTTCGTGGGCCGGGAGAGGTCCGGGGTCGGCCACGAGATGACGGTCGAGGCCATCCCGTACCACCGCTGGGAGCGGTTCTCGGACGTGAACGGCGGCACCGTACGGCTGGACACCATGCGACGCGGCCAGGCCGGTACGGGCGGCGGGCGCAGCGTCGGCTTCGGGCGCCGGATCGCCGGCGGGCTGAGCATGGGCCCGCCGCTCAACTGGCTGCTGAAAATCGGTGTTTCGCTGGGCTGGACCCGCAGGACCGACTACGTCCAGGGCACCCAGGCGTACAACCAGTCCGAGTGGCGGGCCCACGAGGGCTCGCACCTGCACCTGGACGACGTGTACTACCGGGTGCGGGTGGACCGCGTCACCGAAGCACCCGAGAAGGCCGGTACGGACAACGGGGCCGGCCGGAGCGGCGACCCGTCCGGTCCCCCCGACCCGTCGCTGTCGGCACCCCTTTGGCGGCGCACCCTGGTGCACACCGCGGAGTTCGCGATGCGCGACGGGCTGAGCTGGCGGCTGCCCGACGACGTCACCGTGCCCTACCAGGGACCGCGGCGGGCACCGAGGACGCTCACCTTCCCGGACGGGGTCGAGCCGCGGATCACCGACACCGCCGGGCTGCACCTGGTGGACCCGCCCGAGGACATGGCACTCGCCATCTCCGGCGCGCGGCCCGGGAGTTCGGCGCACCGCACGCTGGTCTCGTACGTCCGTCCCGGGCGGCTGCTCGCGCTGTTCGGCCGGTTCGCCGGGCCGGTCACCGGGCCCGAACTGACGCGGGGCAGCGGACAGCACCCGCTGGGCCACCTGATCGTGCAGCGGTCGGTGCCGCACCGGGCCACCCTGGTCACCGAGTCGGTCAAGGCGGAGCTGCGCGACCTCACCCAGACCACGTACCAGAACGAGCGCGGCCACGTCCGTGACACCCGCCTGGGCATCCAGGTCACCGCCGGGCCGAACTACACCCTCGTCGGCCCCGAGACCGATGTGCGCCTGCAGGGCGGTCCGCTGGTGCGCGCGGACCTCAGTGCCGGACGAGGCCATTACCTCGGCGTGGACGCGGCCCGGAAGACCACCGGCCGCGTCCGCAACCACCCGATCGCCCTGTATCGCGTGGAGCGCACCCTTATGGTGCGCAAGCCCGGCGAACCGCCGTCGGCCGCCCGACCGGTCCGGGTGGTCAGCCTGGACTGGATCTCCACCCAGGACGCCCGCCGCCTCGCGGGCTGGGACAGCCGCACGCCCGGCCAGGCGGGCCCCAACCCGCACGCCGAGCCGCCGGTGCCGTGGTACCTCACCCGCGAGGATCCGGTCCACCTGAGCGGTCAGGTCCGGGCCGAAGGCTTCCGCCCCCTCCGCCCGCAGTCCCAGCCGCAGCCGCAGCCGCAGACTCAGCCCCAGCCCCAGGTACAGAACCAGGCGGAATCCCAGCCCCAGCCCCAGCCCCAGACCCAGGTACAGCCCCAGCCGCAGAGCCGGCGCCAGAGTCAGCCGCAGCCCCGGCCGCCCGCCCCCCAGGACCCCATGCAGGCCTTCGCGGACGCCGTCCTGGACACCCTGCACCGCTCCTACCCGTCGCTGTTCGTCCCGCCGTTCATGCTGCGGCACCCGCGGCTGGCCAAGTTCTGGTACGGCGACGGGCGGATGCGGACCGCACTGCACAACGACCGCCAGGTGCGCGAGGCGCTGAACCGGCCCAGCCTGGCGCAGAGCCTGGACGACCTGACCACCACCGGGGTGCCGGTCACCCTCACCGAGGACGGCAAGGTGCGCCGCGGCCACCACACGCCCATCCTCAGGGCACGCCTCACCGACCGGCGGTTCGAGACGACCATGAGCGAGCGCTCGCTGCGGAACGCCGTGATCGGCACCGAGGTCTCGGGCCAGGGGCAGCAGGCGTCCCTCACCCTCTCCGGAGGTGTCGAGGTGGGCGTCTCGCCACGCGACCACGACAAGGTGCCCGATGTCGGGCTGCCCCGTCAGGCGGGCAACGTGACCGTGGGGGTCCGCCACGCCAGGACCGACCAGAAGGCCACCAGGAACACGGTCGCGGTCGCCCACGACCAGCTGACGTTCCAGACCGGCGCCGATCTCTACAGCTACCAGGTGGAGCTGAGTGCCACCTTCGAGGGCCACCGCCGCCCGCGCGGCTGGGCCCGCCTCGCCTCGGTCGGCCTGCTCGGCGCGGGCGTCTTCGTCAGCAAGATCGAGGAACGGCCGCTGTTCAGCCGGGGCAGCGAGACCGTGGGGCGGGTCGAGCTGGCCGTGCCGTCCGCGCACGGCTCCGACCGCTACGCCCCCGCCGACCCGCCGCCCACCGGGCCGGTCCCGGCGGCGGCGACCACGCCCGCGCCGCAGCTGCTCTCCGCCACCGACGCCGACCAGCTCCTCGACGGCACCCGCCCGCCGCCCACGACGGACTCACCCGACCGGCAGCTCACCAGGAGGCTGCTGAGCGTTCCGCACGTGGTGCTCAGCGCTGAGGGCGGCCCGCAGCGCCAGCAGCTCATGCAGGACACCGCCGACCGCGCCTCGGGCACCTCATGGCACGTCAGCGCCCCCGGTGCCCCGGTGCGCACCGCGCTGCGCCGGGCGATGGCCAACCTCAGCGTGGCCGGACAACTCGGCCAGTACCTGGGCCCGTTCGGCTCCCGCGTCACCGGACTCAACGGCGCGGGACCGTTCCGTACCCACTACCTCAAGGCAGCGGTCCGCGGCGAACTGGGCAACTTCCGGGTGAAGAGCGACCCCAAGCCCGCCAGCCTCGAGGCCACCATCGGCAACGAGCACCGCGTCACCGGCAGCACGAGCACCGTCTCACGCACCACCGTCGGTCTCCAGGGCGCCGACACGCCGCTGCAGCAGGCCCCGGGCCAGGCGGCGGTGGTCGGTTCCTACTCGACCGCCCTGCAGTACGCCTGGGGCAAGGGCCGCGGCGTCTCGCAGACCCTCACCCGGGGACGCAACACCACCCTCACCTTCGCCGGGCGCATGTACCTGGTGGTCGCCGACGCCGCCGAGACCGTCGCGGTACGGGACCGCTGGACGGCCGCGATGGGCACGGTGGGCACCCGCGCCGGGGCCCGGATCAGCTCCGCGGCCGGACGGCTCTCCGGGCGCCTCGGCGACAGCCTCGCCCCGCGCCGGGCCGCCGCCGCGCTCCAGCGCATCCGCGACGCGGTGATGTTCCATCTGCCGATGCAGGACGTCATCGAGGCCGGGCTCGCCCCGGACGGCCTGGGCACCACGACCCCGCACAACCTCGGCCGCGGCTACCGCGTGCCCCCCTATCTGCGCGACCGCCGCTTCCCCACCCACCCGAGCGGCCAGCTCGACGCCGGCCCCGCGGTGCAGCAGCTGAGCGGGCAGCTGGAGAAGATCGGGGTGCCCTCGCACGACCGGGAGCAGGTCCTCCAACGGCTCTCCCCGGACTTCCTCCGCGGTCACCTGCACGAGCTGACGACCGACGGGATGAACCTGCCGGTCCGCTACCGCGCCTGGTCCAGTCCGCATCACCTGCCGGTCGGCGGCAGCCCCGGACAGGTCAGGTTCCAGCTGACCCCGGTCACCACCACCGTGGACAGGCTGCGTACCGGCTACGAGCTGGAGGACTACCGCACCATCGCCCGTGACGACGCCGACGGCACCTCCCAGGACCGCGGCGCGGACGTGACGCTGAGCGCCGGCCAGCGCGCGGCGGAGAGCGGCATCCTCGTCGCCAACCCCTCGCTCCAGGGCACCGCGGCCAAGCAGCGGTCGAGCACCCGGACCCAGACCGCCGGCACCACCGCGATGCCGAACATCGCCACCACCCAGGCGCACGCCGAGATCGTCACCGGCTACGTCCTGACCGTCACCATGACCGACGCGACCGGCGATCCGCTCGCCCCCCGTGTCAGCACGCCGGTCGGCAGCCTTCGCGAGATCCTCCCGGCGAACCTGCTCACGCCGGACGGCGACGGCGCGGACGGCGCGCTGACCGAGCAGGACGTCCCGGAGCCCGAACGCGCGGTGAAGATGCTGACCGCCGCCGAGGCCCGCCCGGAGAACATCGCCTCCTGGCGCACCTCCGCCGGGGACGGCACCGGCCGCGCCGATCCGGACATCCTGCCCTTCGACGACCGGATCGGTTCCGGCATCCTCGCCGTGGACATCCGCGGCGCCGCCAACGTGCAGGACGCCCTGACCCTCGCCACCGCGCGCGCCGACGGCCTGGGCGACGGCGACCTCGGCGCACGGCACACCGGCAACGCCCTCGGCTCACGCGTGCGCATGGCCCGCCATACCCCGCTCACCGGTCTCGGCACCGCCCCCGCCCAGGCCCAGCAGGAGGCCACCGCGCAGGGCGGTCTGACCGCCGGCTTCCGCGAGGCCCTCGGTGCGAACGGCTCACCGCTGCCGGCGCAGACCTCCGCGCGGCTTCTCGGCCAGTACCACACCGCGGACTCCCGCCTCTACGCGAAGATGCACCGCCGCGGCGCCCGTCTGCTCGCCGTGGAGAACAAGCCGCGCATGGAGGCCATGCAACGGGCGAAGACCTCCGACGCGCTGGAAGCGGGCATCACCGACAACGTCGAGGGCGCGGTGGGCACCGCGCCGATGGCGGGCAACACCAACGCGGGCATGACCAACCCGGGCGCCACGGTCCCGATCGCCGGCACCAACGACGGCACCGCCCTCAAGGGCACCGCGGACACCACCCTCGGCACCCACCTCAAGGTCGTCACCGACCGGAGCCTGCTCTTCGCGCTGCCGGTGAGCTGGCTGTCCGTGGCCGAGGTGGACCACCGCATCACCGACAGCCGCCCGCTGCACGCCCTCGGCAAGGCCAAGCGAGGGCCACGCGCCGCCGAGGCCGAGACGACCGCGCTGGTCTGGCTGCGCGAGGACATCGCCCGCGACTACGGCCTCCTGGACGACACCACGTTCCCCGACGAGGTCGTCGCGGCCTGGGACAGCCAGGCCAAGGCGGCCGCCGACCTCGCCACGGCCGAGAAGAACTACTACGACGCCCGCGCGCGGGCCAGGGAGACGTGGCTCGACCTGAGTACGGACGAGCAGGACGTGCTCGGCGACGACAACTCCGGCTCGCCGGCCGACCTGCCGCAGGACCTGCTCTGGTCCCCGGCCGTCGTCGCCTGGCAGGCGGCCCGCCAGGAGGTCCACCGCTGGGAGCAGCACACCGACGCCGCCGCCCGGGACCACCACCGGCTGCACCTGGCTGCCTCCCGCCTCACCGCCCACCACCAGGGTTCGGCGACGGTCACCGTGCCGGACCGGCCGCAGGAGTACACCGCGCCGGAGTGGCGCTCCGAGGCACCCGCGCCGTACGTCCTCTCCGACGGGACCGATTCCGCCCCGCGCACCATCACCTCGCCGGACGGCGCCACGGTGCGCGAGCTGTACGACATGCCGCACGACGGCGCCTCGTTCTTCCACGCGCTGCTCGCCGCCGCCGAGGCCCGGGGCCGCCTCCCTCACCTGCTCGGCAACGACCTCGCCGACCGGTTCGCCGGCACCCCCGGAGACCCGGCGGTCGCCGCGGAGGCCATCGACACCGCCCGTGGCCGCCTGGCCTGGGCACTGGGCGAGGACAGCAACCAGGACCTGCTGGACGGTCTCGCCCTGGACGCCGAGGACACCTTCACCCAGGACGAACTCGACACTGCGGGAGTGGAGTTCACTCCCGCGCAGCAGGCCGAGTTCGACGCCCTTGGCCGGCTCCCGCAGACCTTCTGGCCGAACCCGGCACAGCGGGTGGCGCTCGCCACCGCGGCCCTCTCCCGCCCGTTCGCGAGCGAACCGCCGCAGGACGGCGGCACGGCGCGCCCGGACGGTGAACCGGCCCCGCCCGAGCGCCGCGCGGGCGACCACGGCGGAGCCGACCTGCTGCCCGCCCTCGCCGCCCGGGTCCTCGGCACCCCGCTCACCGTCGTGACCGGTGAGGGCCGCGATCAGCTGTTCCTCCCGCACGGCGCCGATCCGGCAGCCGTGGACCCGGCCGGCGATCCGGTCCTCTTCGCCACCGGAGGCTTCTTCCACGCCGCGCTGCCGCCCGGCACACCGCCTCCGGTCGCCGCCGCGCTGCCCGCCCCGGCGACCGCGGCGGCCGGACCCGGTACGCACACCGCCGCGTCCGGGACCGCCGTCACCTCCGGGACCGCCGTCACCTCCGGGACCTCCGGTGCCGACACCACGCGCCCGGCCCCGGAGCAGCCGCCCGCACACCGCAGTCACACCACCGCGCCCTGGCTGCCGCCCGCCGACCACAGCGGCCCGCGCTACCGCCTCGACCGCGACGGCGTCCTCACCGCACCCGACGGCGCCACCTACAGGCAGGGCACGCCCGCGGGCCGCGGAAACGGCTTCTTCAGCGCGCTCTCCACGACCTTGCGCCAGGCGGCCGAGCAACCCGGGCTCGACCGTCGGGAGGCGGCACGGCTGCGCCTGCGCGCCGGGGCGACGCCCGCCCAGCTGATGCGCCTGAACGGCCTGCCCGGCGACCGTGCGGAGCGCGACGCGCTCTTCACGCCCCCGCCCTTCCGGGTCCGTCCCGGCGCGCCCGCGCCGAGCCAGGACGCCCTCGACGGGCAGCTGCGCCGGCACCTCGCCGAGGCGCCGTGGGGCCCCGGAGCCGACCGTGCGGTGGCCGAGTGGGCCGCCGCCGCCACGGGCACCACCGTCACCCTGGTCGAGGAGAACGGAACCGCCCACACCTACCCCGGGCCGTCCGGCGACAGCGGTCCGCACATCCGTCTCCGCCGCAGGGGCGGCGACTTCGTCCCCCTGACCCTGCTGACCCCGGCACCCGCGCCGAACGCACCGGCGTCGAAGAACTCGGATTTGAAGGACTCGGAGTCGACGGCCCCGGACCCGAAGGACGTGAAGACGCCCGAGACGAAGACGCCCGAGACGAAGACGCCCGGGACGAAGACGCCCGGGACGAAGACGCCCGGGACGAAGACGCCCGGGACGAAGACGCCCGAGGCCAAGAGGCCTTTGGCGAACGCGCAGGACCCCGCCGCGCAGGACGGGGTCCTCCAGGACGCGGCCGCGCTTCCGCTGCCCCCGTCACCGACGGACAGTGACCTCCCTGGCCTCCTGGAGGAGGAGGCGTACGAGCTGAGCACACTGTCCGGCACCGGCGCGGGCCCGGACGTCCCCGGGGACCCGGACACGGCGCCCGCCGCACCGGAGCGGACCCTGCGTCCCTTCAAGCTGGGGAATTTCGAGTTCACCAACTTGAATCAGACGGAGAGGTACCTGGACAAGGCCGTCCGGATCATCGAGCTGCTGGACGAGCACAGCAAGATCAAGAACTACGTCGGCGACCGCACCGTCCGGATCACCCTGCACCTGCGGACGACCGAGACCCCGGCCGACGTGCGCGACTTGGGCGACGAGGGCGTCGAGATCAACCTCGCGAGCTACTACTTCGAGAAGTACGACATCGGTTACATCATGGGGATGCTGGCCCATGAGATCGGTCTGCATCCCCTCGCCTCCCGCAACACGGACATTCCCGAGGAGGAGGAGGCGTACCGGGGTATGCCGCTGACCGTACCGGGACTGACCGATCTGAAGACGCCGCGCACCATGAACACCGAGGGAGCGGGCCAGGCCGACCACGTCATGGCCGCCTACCCCCGCACCATCCGGCACGGCATCTACCGAGACATCGTCATCGACATGGCCAAGGTGCTGGCGCGGCGCGCGCGGGTCGGCGTGCCGGGAGCCAGGTCCCAGGACGTCACCGACCTCTTCGACACCTACCTGATGGACCTCGCGTCCATCGCGGTCACCAACGACTACCGGTTGAACGCGGTCAAGGAACCCAATTACACGGCGAGGGTCTACAACGCCTACAAGGAGATGCTCGACGAGCAGTTGGCGGACAACACCGCACTCAGGGACCTCCTGCCGTCGAACAAGAACCTGTTCGGCGTCGCACGGTCCTTCACCCAGCTCGCCACCAGCATCGCGACCAACAACCGTGGCGACAGCATCCAGCGGCCCGTCGCTCCGGACCGGGCCGGCACCGCCACCGGCGAGGCACGCCCCCGGCTTCCCGGGGCCGACGCCGGCACCGCGCCGCGGACCGCGCCGCCCGCCACCTCGCCGGTGCGCGGCCCGCGCGACAGCCGTCCCCGGTTCGTGGTGCGGTCAGGCTTCGACGCCCGGCGTTTCTCGTACCGGCGCGAGCCGGTCACCGACCTCACCGTCCGGATCGCGCTGCGCGGTACGAACGACCAGGCCACCCATGTGTTCGACCAACTCCGCGCGGGTGTCGACGAGTTCCTCAACGACCCGGAGTACCGGCTGCCCAACGGCGAGCGGCTGCATGTGACCGTCGAGCACGTCGACCCCGCCGAAGGCCCCCACCTGACCGTGGACCTGGCGGGCCGGGACCGGGCGATGGAACAGACCACCTGGTGGGCCGACGCCGCCCCGGTGCAGCTGGTGCACGAGCTCACCCACCAGCTCGGCCTGCGCGACGAGTACCGGGACGCCGATTCCCCGCACCGCCCCCACATCCTCGGCAGCCTGCTGGGCGACATCGACGAGGCTCCCGAAGACCCGTCCCAGACCTCCGTCGGCCTACGCGACCGGCACCTGGCCCTGCTGGGCGCGCTCATCGGTGACGTGACCCCGGCACCCCAGCGGGACGGCGACCAGGCAGACAAGGGCGATCAGGCCGACCAGCCCGATGACGCCGACCAGGCCGATCAGGCCGGCCAGAGCTGGGCAGCCGCCCGGAGCGCCGCCGCTGCTCAGACCCGCGAGTCCATCTGGGTCGACCCGGTCTCCCTGCCCCGGCCTGCCGACGGCACGGCGGGCACCGAGGTGCCGGCTCACATGCCGCAGGACCCGAACGCGCCGCCCACCGCACCCGAACCGGCCCTCGAACCCTTCAAGCTGGGGAATTTCGAGTTCACCAACCTGAACCAGACGGAGAGGTACCTGGACAAGGCCGTCCGGATCATCGAGCTGCTGGACGAGCACAGCACGATCAAGGACTACGTCGGCGACCGCACCGTCCGTATCACCCTGCACCTGCGCACGACCGAAACCCCGGCCGACGTGCGCGACTTGGGCGACGAGGGCGTCCAGATCAACCTCGCGAGCTACTACTTCGAGAAGTACGACATCGGTTACATCATGGGGATGCTGGCCCATGAGATCGGTCTGCATCCCCTCGCCTCCCGCAACACGAGGATTCCCGAGGAGGAGGACCTGTACCGGGGCATGCCCCTCATGGTTCCGGGGCTGGAGACCCTGGCGACGCCGCGCTTCATGAACAGCGACGGCGCCGGTCAGGAGGACCACGTGATGGCGGCCTTCCCGCACACCATCCGGCACGGGATCTACCGCGACATCGTCCTGGAAATGGCCGAGGTGCTGGCGCGGCGCGCGCGGGTCGGGGTGCAGGGCGCCAGGGCAAAGGACGTCACCGACCTGATCGACACCTACCTGATGGACCTCGCCTCCATCGCGGTCACCAACGACCACCGGGCGCAAGCGCTCAGGGAACCCAACTACACGGCAAGGGTGTACAACGCCTACAAGGCCCAGCTGGCCGAGCGCATCGCCCAGAACAGCCCCGTCCGCCCCCTGCTGCCCGCCGACAAGGGGCGGTTCGGTGTCCTGGGAGACTTCGCCGCCCTCGCCACCAGTATCGGAACCAACAACCGCGGCGACAGCATCCAACGGCCCGTTGCTCCCGTCCAGGCCGCAGGCAGCACTGGTGAGGCACGCCCCAGACTGCCCCAGAGCGACACCGACAGCGTGGCGAACACCGGAGTGCCTGCGCGCATGCAGCAGGACCCGAACACGGCGCTCGCTGCACCGGAGCCGGTCCTCGTCCCCTTCAAATCGGGGAATTTCGAGTTCACCAACCTGAAGCACACGGACGAGCGGTACCGGGACAAGGCGGTCCGCATCATCGATGTGCTGCGGAAGCACGACACGATCCGGGAGTACATCGGCAACCGTCCCTGCCGTATCACCCTGCACGTGCGGACGACGGAGACCCCGGCCGACGTGACGGATCTCGGCGACGACGGCGTCCGGATCAACCTCGCCAGTTACTACTTCGAGAAGTACGACATCGGTTACATCATGGGGATGCTGGCCCATGAGATCGGTCTGCATCCGCTCGCTTCGCGGGACACGGGCATTCCCGATGAGGAGGAGATGTTCGCGGGGATGCCGTTGACGGTTCCGGGGCTGACGGATCTGAAGACGCCGCGTTTCATGAATACCGAGGGTGCGGGGCAGGCCGATCACATCATGGCCGCCTACCCCAGTAGTACGAGGCACCGGATCTACCGGGACATCGTGCTCGCCATGGCCCATGACCTGGCGGAGGACGCGCGGGCGGGTGAGGAGGGTGCGAGGGCGCAGGATGTCACGAACCTGATCGACTGCTATCTGATGGACCTGGCCACGATCGCGCTGACCAATGACAAGCGCAAGGACGCGGCGTGGGAGCCGCGTTACACGGCGAAGGTCTACAACGCCTACAAGGGGCAGTTCGCCGCGCGGTTGGCGCAGGACAGTCCGGTACGGGCCCTGCTGCCGGCCGACAAGAGCTGGTACAACGTCACCGGCAACTTCCTGGGCCTGGGCAGCAGCGTCGCGTTCAACAACCAGGGCGACAGCATCCAGACCCCAGTCCTGACGCAGACCGGCGGCGACACCGGTGAAGCCCGTCCTCAACTCCCGCCGGGGACAGCTGACACCGGGCCCCAGGTCTCACCGTCCGGCACTTCGCGGCCCGGAGGACCGCGGGACAGCCGACCGCGCTTCGTGGTGCGGTCGGGCTTCGACGCCCGCCGGTTCACCTACGACGGCGATCCGGTCACCGACCTCACCGTCCGCATCGCGCTGCGCGGCACGGACGAGCAGGCCTCGCGTGTCTTCCGCCAACTCAACGCGGGCGTGGTCGAGTTCCTGAACGTGCCGGGCTACCGACTGCCCAACGGCGACCTGCTGCACGTGACCGTCGAACACGTCGAGCCCGCCGACGACCCCCACCTGACCGTGGACGTGACGGGCCGGGACCGGACGATGGACCAGAACACGTGGTGGGCGGACGCCGAGCCGCCGCAACTGGCGCATGAGCTGACGCATCAGCTCGGGTTGCGGGACGAGTACCGGGACGCCGACTCCCCGCACCGCCCGCACGTCCCGGGCAGTCTCCTCGGTGACCTGAACGCCGAACCCGAGGACCCCTCCCTGGGTGCCGCGGGTCTTCGTGGCAGGCATCTGGCCCTGTTGGGCGCGCTGATCGGGGACCTGACTCCGCCGCCCGAGCCCAGCGCGCAGGACGGCGAGCAGACCTGGGACGCGGCGCGTACCGGCACCGAGCCGGTCCTGCGGAAGTCGGTCTGGGTGGATCCGGTCTCCCTGCCACGACCGGCGGACGGCACCGACGACACCACGTCCGCCGAAGTCCCGGCGCACATGCCGCAGGAGGCGAACACGGCACCTGCCGCTGACGCCGGCTCCGGGCCCTTCGTGATGGAGAACTTCGAGTTCACCAACCTGAAGCGTTCGAACGAAAAGTACCGGGCCAAGGCCGTCCGGATCATCGAGGTGCTCAGGGACCATCCGACGATCAAGGCGTACGTCGGCGACCGGCCCGTCCGGATCACCCTGCACGTGCGGACGACGGAGACCCCGGCCGACGTGCGGGACCTGGGCGACGACGGCGTCCAGATCAACCTCGCGAGCTACTACTTCGAGAAGTACGACATCGGTTACATCATGGGAATGCTGGCCCACGAGATCGGTCTGCACCCGCTCGCCTCCCGGAATCGGGACATCCCCGATGAGGAGGAGATGTTCCGGGGTATCCCGCTGCCCGTGCCGGGGCTGGCCGATCTCAGGACGCCGCGCACGATGAACACCGAGGGTGCGGGGCAGGCCGACCACATCATGGCCGCGTTCCCCAGCAGTACGAGGCACCGGATCTACCGGGACATCGTGCTGAGGATGGCGGAGATGCTGGCCGAGTTCGCGCGGGCCCAGGTGCCGGGAGCCAAGCCCCAGGACGTCACGGATCTGATCGACTGCTATCTGATGGATCTCGCTTCCATCGCGATCACCAGTGACTACCGGGTGAACGCGGCCAAGGAACCCGGCAACACCGCCAAGGTCTACAACGCCTACAAGGCGCTGTTCGCCGCGCACATGGCCGAGAACAGCGCTGCCCGTGCCCTCCTGCCCGCCGACAAGGGGATGTTCGGCGTGGTGCGGGACTTCGCCACCCTGGCCGCCAGCCTCGCCACCAACAACCGCGGCGACAGCATCCAGCCGCCCGCGCCGACGGGCGAGGCCCGCCCCAGGCTGCCGCAAGGGCCCGGCAACGCTCCGCAGACCGAGGGGAGCGTCCGGCAAAGCCCGTCGGCCCGCACCCAGTTGGCCGGTCCGCGCGACAGCCGCCCCCGGTTCGTGGTGCGCTCCGGCTTCGACGTGCGGCGGTTCACCCACGCCGGTGAACCGGTCACCGACCTCACCGTCCGTATCGCGATGCGCGGCGCGGCGGAGCAGATTCCACGCGTGTTCGGCGAGCTCAGTGCGGGCGTGAGTGAGTTCCTTAACGTTCCCGGCCATCGCCTGCCCGACGGTGATCTGCTGCACGTCACCGTCGAACTGGTTGAACCGTCGGACGCCCCGCACTTGACCGTGGAGCTGGCGGATCGGGACCGTGCGATGGATCAGGACACGTGGTGGGCGGACGCCGATGCGGTGCAGCTGGTGCACGAGCTGACGCATCAGCTCGGGTTGCGGGACGAGTACCGGGACGCCGACTCCCCGCACCGCCCGCACATCCCGGGCAGTCTTCTCGGTGACCTGAACGCGGACCCGGAGCACCCTTCGTCGGCGGCCGCCGGTCTTCGGAACCGGCACCTGTCCCTGCTGGGTGCGCTGATCGGTGACGTCGCCCCGCGACCGCGGCGGAGCGAACAGGACAGCGCGCATGACACTGAGCAGACTTGGGACACGGTCCGCACCGCCGCCGAACCCGTCCTGCGCGAGTCCGTCTGGGTGGACCCGGTCTCCCTGCCCCGCCATGCCGACAGCACCGAGAGCACCGACGGCACCGCGCCCACCGGCGTGCCCGCCCGCATGCCGCAGGACCCGAACGCGGCGCCCGCCCCGGCGGCGACCCACGTGCCGTTCTCGTCGGGGAACTTCGAGTTCACCAACCTGGCGCACACGAACGAGCGGTACCGCGACAAGGCGATCCGCATCATCGATGTGCTGCGGAAGCACGACACGATCCGGGAGTACATCGGCAACCGTCCCTGCCGTATCACCCTGCACGTGCGGACGACGGAGACCCCGGCCGACGTGACGGATCTCGGCGACGACGGCGTCCGGATCAACCTCGCCAGTTACTACTTCGAGAAGTACGACATCGGTTACATCATGGGGATGCTGGCCCATGAGATCGGTCTGCATCCGCTCGCCTCCCGCAACACGAGGATTCCCGAGGAGGAGGACCTGTACCGGGGCATGCCCCTCATGGTTCCGGGGCTGGAGACCCTGGCGACGCCGCGCTTCATGAACAGCGACGGTGCCGGTCAGGAGGACCACGTGATGGCGGCCTTCCCGCACACCATCCGGCACGGGATCTACCGCGACATCGTCCTGCAGATGGCCAAGGTCCTGTTGGAGGACGCGCGGGCAGGGGAAGAGGGGGCCAAGGTCCAGGACGTCACCGACCTGATCGACTGCTACCTCATGGACCTCGCCTCCATCGCCCTCACCAACGACCACCGGACGAACGCAGCGAGGGAGCCCGGCTACGCGGCGCGGGTCTACAACGCCTACAAGGACCTGTTCCAGGAGCGGTTGGCGCAAGCCCCCGATCTCCGGGCGCTCCTGCCGTCCGGCAAGAGCATGTTCGGCGTGATGAACGACTTCCGGCGCATCGCCACGTACGTCGCGATCGGCAACAGCGGCGACAGCATCCAGCGGGCCGGTACGACCTGAAGCACGCGTGTCGCATGACACGCGCGACGCCGGGCGCATCAGGAGAGGCAGGCCCGCGCGCGGACGGGAAGGTGTCAGACTGGCGCCATGAACGAGCGCGAATTCGGCAGGTCAGGACAGCATGCATCGGTCATCGGCCTCGGCACGTGGCAGCTGGGCGCGGACTGGGGCGACGTGAACGACCAGGACGCCCTTGCCGTGCTGGAGGCGGCGGCGGAGTCGGGGGTGACGTTCTTCGACACGGCCGACGTGTACGGCGACGGGCGCAGCGAGCAGACGATCGCCACGTTCCTGCGCGGCCGGCCGGATCTGCATGTGCTGGTCGCGACCAAGATGGGCCGTCGCGTCGACCAGATCCCGGAGAACTACGTCCTCGACAACTTCCGTGCCTGGAACGACCGGTCCCGCCGCAACCTCGGCGTCGACCGCATCGACCTGGTGCAGCTGCACTGCCCCCCGACCCCCGTCTACTCCTCCGACGAGGTGTTCGACGCCCTCGACAGCCTGGTCGCGGAGGAGCGGATCGCCGCGTACGGGGTGAGCGTCGAGACGTGCGACGAGGCGCTGACGGCCATTGCCCGCCCGAACGTGGCGAGCGTCCAGATCATCCTCAACCCCTTCCGCATGAAGCCGCTCCGGGAGGTCCTCCCGGCGGCGGCCGAGGCGGGCGTCGGGATCATCGCCCGGGTTCCGCTGGCCTCCGGGCTGCTGTCGGGCAAGTACACGAAGGACACCGTGTTCGGTGCGAACGACCACCGGACGTTCAACCGGCACGGTGAGGCGTTCGACCAGGGCGAGACCTTCTCCGGCGTCGACTTCGCCACCGGGGTGGAGGCGGCGGCCGAGTTCTCCGCCCTCGCTCCGGAGGGCTTCACCCCGGCTCAGCTGGCGCTGCGCTGGATCGTGCAGCAGCCCGGCGTGACCACGGTGATCCCGGGCGCCCGCTCGCCCGAGCAGGCCCGCGCCAACGCGGCCGCCGCGAGGATGCCGGAGCTGCCCGCCGAGACCCTCGACGCGATCGAGGACCTCTACACCCGCAGGATCAAGGAGCAGGTGGAGAGCCGCTGGTAGCGGCCGACGGGACTGCCGCAGGACCGGAGGGGCTGGAGAAGGATCCAGCCCCTCCGGGCGTTTCGGGACCCGGAGCGGGACCGGGGGTCGGTCCTGCCATGGCCGGGCTCCTGGCGGGACGAGTGAGCCGCGCAGGGCGGGGAGACGCACACCACCGGGGGCACGCCCGTGACGAACATGTTCGTCACGTACTTGTTCTGAACGAACATGTTCGTTACCTTGAAGGAGTGACAGCACACCCCCCGGAACGGCCCGCCCCCCGCCCGAGCCGTCGCGAACGTCCGGCCAAACCCGCGCTGACCAGGGAAGGCATCATCGCGACCGCCGTAGCGCTGATGCACGCCGAAGGTCTCCAGCGGGTCACCATGCGCCGCCTGGCGCAGGAACTCGACACCGGCCCCGCCTCGCTCTACGTGTACGTGCGCAACACCGCCGAACTGCACGCGGCGGTCCTCGACGACATGCTCGGCACCGTCGACCTGAGCCCGGCCGCCGCGACCGGCGACTGGCGGGACCGCCTCGTCGGCGTGCTCACCTCCTACACCGCGGTGCTGTTCGAGCACCCCGGGCTCGCCCGTTCCGCTCTGGTGGCCCGCCCGAGCGGCGGCCACTACCTGGACCTGCTGGAGGCCCTGCTCGCGCTGCTGCGCGAGGGCGGCGTCCCCGGCGCGCGGGCGGCGTGGGCGGTCGACCTGCTGCTGCAGTACGCCACCGCGACCGCCGCCGAGCACGCCGCCGGCGACAAGGACCCCGCCGACACCGAGGGGGAGTGGGCGGCGCTCGCCACCGCCCTGCGCGGCGCCTCCGGCGACAGGCACCCGAACGTGGCCGCCCTGAACACCGAACTGCTCTCCGGACCCGGAGAGGCCCGCCTGGACTGGGGCTTCGAGGTCCTGGTCAACGGAATCCTGCACACCCCCGGACCTGACGCACCGTGACGCCCACCGCCACCAGGAGAAGAGCCATGACCACACCCCACTACCCCCTGGCCGTGATCGGCGCGGGCCTCGGCGGGCTCACGCTCGCCCGGGTCCTGCACGTCCACGGCATCGAGGCCGCCGTGTTCGACCTCGACGCCTCCCCGGCCGCCCGCACCCAGGGCGGCATGCTCGACATGCACGAGGACTCCGGGCAGGCGGCGCTGCGGGCCGCCGGCCTGCACGACGCGTTCCGCGACCTCGTCCACCCCGGGGGCGAGGCCATGCGCGTCCTGGACAAGGACGGCACCGTCCGGATGGAGGACGACGGCGCGGACGGCGAACGGCCCGAGATCGCCAGGGGAGCGCTGCGCGACCTGCTGCTCGGTTCCCTGCCCGAGGGCGCCGTCCGCTGGGGCGCCAAGGTCACCGGCGCGCGGACCCGGGACGACGGCCGGCACGAGGTCACACTCGCCGACGGACGGACGTTCACCGCCGACGTGCTGATCGGCGCCGACGGGGCCTGGTCGAGGGTGCGCCCCCTGCTGTCGGACGCCGCTCCCGTCTACTCGGGGCTGTCCTTCGTGGAGGTGCACCTGCTCGACGCCGACACCCGGCACCCGGACGCCGCCGCCGTCGTGGGAGAGGGCATGCTGTTCGCGCTCTCGGACGAGAAGGGCATCCTCGCCCACCGGCTCCCCGGCGGTGCGCTGGAGGTGTACATCGCCCTCAAGTCGCCCGCCCAGTGGGCCACCTCCGGTCCCGTCGACTTCACCGACACGGACGCCGCGAAGAAGGCGCTCGCGGACCACTTCGACGACTGGGACGAGCGGCTGAGGTCCCTGATCACCGGCGCGGACGGCGCACTCGTCCCCCGGCCCCTCCACGCCCTGCCGGTCGGCCACCGCTGGACCCGCACGCCCGGCGTCACCCTGCTCGGGGACGCGGCGCACCTGATGTCGCCGTTCGCCGGTGAGGGCGCCAACCTCGCCATGCTCGACGGCGCCGAACTCGCCGCCGCCCTCGCGGCCCACCCCGGTGACGTCGAGAGCGCCCTGGACGCGTACGAGGGGGCGCTGTTCCCGCGGAGCGAGGCCGCGGCCGCCGAATCCGCCGCGAACCTGGACATCTGCTTCGGCCCGGACGCACCGCAGGCACTGGTGGACCAGATGGCCGGCTACCGCGAAGGCGCCGTCTGACCCGCCGGTCGCGCCACAGGTCGCCAAGCGGCCCGGCACCGCGTGCGGGACCGACCCCGGCAGGGCTGCGCCCGTGACTGCGGCGGCTCCGTGCGGACACTCATCGTGTTCTCATGGAGCCGCACCTCCCGGGCGGGAACTCTCCCTGTCGGCTGCGGCGTTGACGGTGCGAAGGACGCCGCGTCGCACGCACCCCGGATCCGCGATGTGACGGCCTTCACGTTCATGTGTCGGAAAGTGATGAATTCCTTACAGGGGAAACACGTACCGGTGTGCGTAGAGGCATCGTCAGACCGCGGGAGGTTCTTCGTGCGACCGTTCACGCTCGACTACGCCCTGACCACAGGGCAACCGGCGGCCGCTCTGCCTCCGTACCACTTCGACGCGTCGCTCCAGCTGAACGTGCTGCCGGACGGCCGCCCGGCGGTGAGTGACCGGGCGCTCCTCCTGGCCGCGGGCACCACGACCTCCACCGCCGGTTCCCAGACGCACTTCGACGACTGACGGACCGCCGCGGATGACCGTTCTGGTCCTCACCGCCGAGCAGGATGTCACCGCCGACATGGTCGTGGCCGAACTGAACGCGCGCGGTGTCCCGGTGGTGCGCCTCGACCCCGCCGACGTCCCCGACAAGGCCGTCCTGTCCGCCGACTACGCCCACGGCGACTTCGAGGGCCACCTCTCCGTGAACGGGCATGTTCTGAGCATGACGGGCCTGCGCTCCGTCTGGGTACGGCGGCCGGGCGAACCGGCCGCCCACGCGGCGCACGCCTCACCGTGGCTCACCGCCGAGACCCGGCAGGCCCTGTTCGGCATGCTGTACTCGGCCGTCACCCGCTGGATGAACCACCCGAGCAGCGCCGAGCAGGCCCGGCACAAGCCCTGGCAGCTGCGGGTCGCGCACCTCAGCGGATTCGCCGTGCCGCCGACGGTCGTCACCACCGCACCGCGGGTGGCGCAGCAGTTCGTGGCGGAGTACCGGCAGGTGGTCGTGAAGTCGGCCTCGGGCCCGCCGCCCGGCGACCCCACGGTGTCCCTGCCGACCACGCTCATCGGACCCGACGCGGACTTCACCGGTGTCGCCGCCGGCCCCGCGCTGCTCCAGCGGTACGTGCCCAAGCGGGCCGACATCCGGCTGACCTGCGTCGGAACCCGCCTGTTCGCCGCCCGGAAGGCCGCCGCCCCCGGACAGATCGACGGGCGCTACGGCGACACCGGCCACACCTGGGAGACCGCCGCCGTGCCCGACCGCGTCGCCCGGTCGGTCCAGGAGTACCTGGCGTTCACCGGACTCGCCTACGCCGCCTTCGACTTCGCCGAGGACGCCGAGGGGCTCTGGTGGTTCCTGGAGTGCAACCAGGGCGGACAGTTCGGCTTCGTCGAACTGGAGACCGGGCAGCCCATCGCCGAGACAGTCGCCCAGTGGCTGGCCCACCGAAGACCGGGCCGGGACGCCCGGCCGGCCTGAGCGGCACCGACGGTCACTCCCGGTGGAGTGTCCCGGGGCCGTCCTCCGGCCTCTCCCGGGGCCGTCTTCGGGATCCGTGAGAAAAATGTGCGGTGGGATGTCGAGAACCCGAGCCCGGCTTCGTCCCCTGAGTGAACGCGGCCACCAGGGGCCGCACCGCACCAAGGAGAACATGATGGCCAAGTACCTGCTGCTCAAGCACTACCGGGGCGCGCCGGCACCGGTCAACGACGTGCCGATGGACCAGTGGGACCCGGCGGAGGTGTCGGCCCACGTGCAGTACATGCGTGACTTCGCCGCCCGCCTCGAGGGCACCGGCGAGTTCGTCGACAGCCAGGCGCTCTCCCCGGAGGGCACGTTCGTCCGCTACGACGGCGAGGGGCGGCCCCCGGTCACCGACGGCCCGTTCGCGGAGACCAAGGACCTGATCGCCGGCTGGATGGTGATCGACGTCGAGACCTACGAGCGCGCGATCGAGCTGGCCGGCGAACTGTCTGCGGCTCCCGGCGCCGGCGGGAAGCCGATCCACGAGTGGCTCGAGGTGCGCCCCTTCTACGCCGAGCACTGCAGGGCCACGGAGTGAACGAGTCGCTGCTCCGGGAGCTGGTGCCCGCGGTGATCGCTGTTCTCGTCCGTCGCGGAGCCGACTTCGCGGCGGCCGAGGACGCCGTGCAGGAAGCCCTGGTCGAGGCCGTGCGGGGGTGGCCCGACGACCCGCCGCGGGACCCCAGGGGCTGGCTGGTCACGGTGGCCTGGCGCAAGTTCCTCGACGCCGCCCGCGCCGACACCTCCCGCCGGCACCGGGAGGTACGCGTGGAGAGCGAGCCGGCGCCGGGACCGGGCGAGGCGGTGGACGACACGCTCCGGCTGTACTTCCTGTGCGCGCATCCGTCCCTGTCCCCGGCCTCGGCCGTCGCGCTCACGCTGC
Organism: Streptomyces sp. NPDC043867; assembly: GCF_056435845.1. Lineage (NCBI taxonomy): Bacteria > Bacillati > Actinomycetota > Actinomycetes > Kitasatosporales > Streptomycetaceae > Streptomyces > Streptomyces sp. NPDC043867. Next base: position 100,165 of record NZ_JBWKDS010000030.1, read on the forward strand.
GCGCGGTCGGCGGTCTGACCACGCGGCAGATCGCGCGGGCCTACCTCGTGCCGGAGGCGACCATGGCCCAGCGGATCAGCAGGGCCAAGCGGACCGTCTCGGGCGTCCGGTTCAGCCGTCCCGGTGACGTCGCCACGGTGCTGCGGGTGCTCTATCTGGTCTTCAACGAGGGCTACTCGGGCGACGTCGACCTCGCGGCCGAGGCGATCAGGCTCAGTCGCCAGGTCGCGGCCGGCACCCGTCACGAGGAGGCCGCGGGACTGCTCGCGCTCATGCTGCTGCACCACGCGCGGCGCCCGGCGCGGACCGGCCACGACGGCAGGCTCGTGCCTCTCGCCGAGCAGGACCACCGCCTGTGGGACACCCGCATGATCACCGAGGGGGTCGACATCCTCCAGGCAGCCCTCGCCCGCGACCGCCTGGGCGAGTTCCAGGCCCAGGCGGCCATCGCGGCGCTGCATGCCGACGCCCGGACGGCCGAGGAGACCGACTGGGTGCAGATCGTCGAGTGGTACGACGAACTGGTGCGCCTCACCGACAGCCCGGTGGCACGCCTCAACCGGGCCGTCGCGGTCGGCGAGGCCGACGGCCCGCGGGCCGGCCTGGCCGCCCTGGCGGAGGTCGACTCCGCCCTGCCCCGCCACACCGCCGTCGCGGCATACCTGCACGAGCGCGACGGCGATCCGGTGACCGCGGCACGGCTCTACGCCGAGGCGGCCCGCTCGGCGGCCAGTGTCCCCGAGCGCGACCACCTCACCCGGCAGGCCGCACGGCTCCACGCGCGGCTGCGCCGGTGAGCGACGGCCGGCGGGCATCAGCAGTCCCGACGGGGATGCCCCGGCGGCCGGCGCCACCTCAGGTGCCGGAAGCGCGGAAGGAGCGCAGGAAGACGTTCAGCGCACGCCGGTTCGCGGCGTCGTCCCAGTCGGCGGCCGGGGTCGTCCAGCGGAAGGAGAAGCCCCGCCCGGACCCGATGACGAAGCCGCGCCCGAGGGTGCGTTGGCGCACGCCCCCGGAGTCCGAGAGCCACTCCAGGTCCGCCGCGTCGTAACCGCGGTAGTCGACGGCACGGATCTCGCCCACCCGTTCGTAGCGGACGGACGCCCGCTTCAGGGACGGCTCCAGTGCGCGCCAGACGTCGACCGGATCCGGCCCGAGCCGCTCGCTGTAGGTGATCGCCAGCGTGCGCGGGTCGCCGGGCGCACCGAACGTGACGCGGTAGGACACCTCGGAGGAGCCGGTGCGGTCGAGGGCCTTCCAGCCGGTGGGCAGAGCGATCGAGAACCCTTCGCGCGCCGCGTAGCGGCGGAAGCCGGCAGGCGGCTCGTCGCCGCCGGACGGAGCGGAGGGCACAGGCGACGCGGAGGCCGAGGCGGAGGCGGACGCGGAGGGGGATGAGGGTGACGGTGACCGGGACGAGGGAGGCCGCGACGCGGGCGGGTTCCCGTCGGCGGGCCCACCGGCCGTCGGCGGGGACGGCGTGGGGCGCGCCGCGAAGGAACCGCCGTCGAAGCCGCCGCCGGTCAGGGCGAGAGCAGCGAGTGAGACCCCGGCCACGGCGAGAGCCACCACCCCCAGCAGCGCCGGCCGGCCGACGCTCCGTCTGCTCCACACCCGGCCCGTCCGCCGGGCGGCGGCGTACGCGTCGCGCAGGCAGGGGAGGGGCGCCGCCTGTTTCGGTTCCCCGGGGTCCTCGCGCAGGATGCGGGTGAACGCGGCGCGGACGACCGGTTCGGGCAGGCGCTCCTGGGGATCTCTGCGGAGCAGCCCCTGTATGGCGGGGCCGAGCGGTCCGGCGCTCAGCGGGGACCGGATGGGCAGCAGATCGACCGCCCGCAGTGTCGCCTCGACCGGCCCCCGGTCCCGGACGGGCGGCCGCCCCTCCACCATCGTGTAGAGGATCGCCCCGAGGGCCCACAGGTCCGCCGCGGGACCGGTGCCCTCGCCGCGGGCCTGCTCGGGGGAGGCGTACGACGGGGCTGTGACCCGCGGGGACGACGCGGCTCCCAGCACGCCGAAGCCGGTGATCAGCACCCCGCCGTCGGTGCGGACGAACACCTGCCCGGGGCTGAGGTCGCCGTGCGTGATGCCCTCGCGGTGGGCCGCAGTGAGGACGTCGAGGATCGCGAGGCCCATCCGGGCCGCCCGCACATAGCTGACGGGACCGTGCCGCAGGAGGTCGTTGAGGGGAGCACCCTCGACACGTTCCATGACCGTCCACAGCGCGCCGTTCTCCTCGACGACGTCGAAGACGGCGGCCACCCGGCCGGGGCAGGCCAGTTCCACGGCCTCGGACTCGCGCAGGATCCGGGCGGCGGTACGGCGGGCGTCCGTTCCCGGGGCGGGCCGTGACTCCGTCAGGGAGACCGGCCGGTGGAAACCGACGTCCTGACCGTGCCAGCCGGTCCGGCCCTCCTCCCGGTGCACGACCTCCTGCGGCCAGTACCGTCCGGCGATCAACTCCTGTGTGGCGGTCTGCCCCTCGGTCATGATCATCCTTCGCTGCGCACCGGTCTCTCGCCTTTCCCGGTTGTACGGCGGGCGCGACCGCGGGTGTTCAACGTCTGCGCGATTTGGGGGCCGGTTTTTCTCCCGTCCCGCCCGCTTCGAGCACTCGTACGGACAACGGCCGGGATGCGTTGGCCAGTAGGTGACGCTAAGGAGCAATGCCGATGTACGACTCGGCGAAGGCGGTGCCCGCGGCCGGGGAGCGCAGCAGGCGCCGCAGCCGGGCCGCACCCGCACCCGCACGGAAGGGATCGCCCGACGACGGGCCGTGCAGCAGCTCGGCGAACCACTGCGAGAACTCCTGGTACTCCCACACCCGCCGCAGAGCGGTCGCCGAGTAGGAGCGCAGGCCGCTGTCATCGCCCTTCGCGCAGTACGCGACGAGCGCGTCGGCGAGCAGCAGGGCGTCGTGCAGCGCGAGGTTCATGCCCTTGGCGGCGATGGGCACGACGAGGTGGGCGGAGTCGCCCGCGAGATACAGACGCCCGTACGACATCGGCTCCACCACGTAGTTGTGCATGTCGAGCACCCGCTTCTCGATCAGCCGTCCCTCGGTGAGGGGAGGGGCTCCGGGCACGGAGAGCCGCTCCCGCAGCTCGGACCAGACGCGCTCGTGGGACCAGTTCTCCGGGTCGTCCCCGGGCGGACACTCCAGGTAGTAGCGGGTCATCCCGGGACTGCGGGCCATGTGGGCGGCGAACCCGCGCCGGTGTACGCCGAAGACCACGCAGTCGCTGGACGGGGGCGCCTCGGCGAGCAGCGCCAGCCAGCCCACGCCGTACTCGAGACGGGAGACGGGTGCGTGCTCGGCGGGCAGGTGGCCGCGTGTCACTCCGCGGGCCCCGTCGCAGCCGGCGACGACCGCGCAGTCGACGCGCCGCCGCTCACCGGTCGCCGGGTCCGTGTACGACACCGACGGCTCCGCGCCCCCGATGCCGGACAGTGCCACGTCGCGCACTCCGAAGCGGATGTCACCGCCCCGGACGTCCGCGTACTCCCGCACCAGGTCCGTCACCAGCAGGGGCTGCGGATAGACGAAGTGCCGGTCCCCGCTCAGTTCGGCGTAGCGGAACCGGTGCCGCTCGCCCGCGAACCGGAACTCGCACTCGTGGTGCGCCTGCGCTTGCTCCGTCAGCCGGGCGGCGAGCCCGTGCCGCCGCAGGGCACGCACCGCCCACTCCTCGATGAACCCCGCCCGCGGCCGCTGCTCGATGAACGCCCTGCTCTCGGTCTCCAGGACCACGCAGTCGACGGCGGCGGCCCGCAGGATGTTGGCGAGGGTCAGACCGGCCGGGCCCGCGCCGACGATGACGACGGGCGTGCGCTCGGCCGCGGCGGAGGAACTGGGGTCGGCTGAATTCACCGCACCATTATGCTCGCGGCACCCGAATCGGCCCGCGCCGCAGGTCAGTTGCGGGGCAGGCGGGCAGGCGGGCAGGCGGGCAGGCGGGCAGGCGGGCAGGCGGGCAGGCGGGCAGGCCGGCAGGCCGGCAGGCGGGCAGGCGGGCAGGCCGGCGCCGGCGCGGTCGTGCTCGCGCCGACGGCCACGCCGGGTCCCGCGCGCACGGGTGGCCTGCCCGCGGTCAGGCGAACGCGTCACGCAGCGCCGGCAGCAGTGTCTTCTCCGACCAGTCCAGATAGGCGTGCTGGGACTCGCCGCCGACCTGCACGAGCGCGACCTCGGTGAAGCCGGCCTCCGCGTAGGGGCGTACGGCCTCGACGAAGGCCTCCGGGTCGTTCCCGCACGGAATCGACTCGGCGACGTCGTCGGGCGTCACGAACTGGGTCGCCCCGGCGAACGACTTGGGGTGCGGCAGCTCGGAGTTGACCTTCCAGCCGCTGCCGAACCAGCGGAACTGGTCGTGCGCCCGCCGCACGGCCGCGTCCCGGTCGGGGTCGTAGCAGACCGGGAGCTGCCCCACCCGCGGCTTGCCCTGTCCGCCGTGCCGGTCGAAACCGTCGAGCAGCTCCGCCTTGGGTTCCGTGGCGATGACGAGGTCGGCGAGCCGGCCCGCCAGCCGGCACGAACGCTCCCCGGAGACGGCGACCCCGATCGGCGGCGCCTGGTCCGGGAGGTCCCAGAGCTTGGCCGACTCGACGTCGAAGTGCGTCCCGCGCCGGGTGACATGGCCGCCCTCGAACAGGTCGCGGATGATGCCGAGCGCCTCCTCGAACATCTCGTGCCGCACGTCGACCGACGGCCAGCCGCCGCCCACCACGTGCTCGTTGAGGTTCTCGCCCGAACCGAGCCCCAGCCGGAACCTGCCCTCGGACAGCAGCTGCATCGTCGCCGCCTTCTGCGCCACCACGGCGGGGTGGTAGCGGAAGGACGGACACGTCACGTACGTCATGAGGGGGATCCGCGAGGTGGCCTGGGCGGCGGCGCCGAGCACGCTCCAGGCGTACGGCGCATGGCCCTGCGACTCCAGCCACGGGAAGTAGTGGTCCGAGGTCACCGAGAAGTCGAACCCGACCTGCTCGGCCCGCACCACGTGGTCGACGAGGTCACGGGGTCCGGCCTGCTCCGTCATCATCGTGTATCCGATTTGCACCATGGAAGACGGGTCCCCGATCCGGTGATCCGGAAACAGCGGCCGTCCCCCGTACGGATCCATGCCCGCGCGGGACCTGCGGACTCCCCGTTTCCGTTCGCGTGGCGCCCCTGCACGACCTTGCCCCGGAAGCGGAAGCGGAAGCGGAAGCGGAAGCGGAAGGGGCTTGCAGGGGCACGTGGACACGGGGGACGCGTGGCGGAAAGATGGCGCGTGCACGCAGCCGCTGTTCCCGCCGACCAGGTTCGCCACCGCTTCTCATCGCCCCTGAGCCGCCTCCGGAGGCCGCCCCGCATGAGCGCCCGCCCGCTGTCCGTCAGCAGTCCCGCCGCCCAGGGCGTCGACGCTTCCGGCATCCACGCGTTCCTCGACGCCCTCGACGCCGCGCCCGACATCGAGCCGCACAGCCTGATGATCCTGCGGCACGGTCGTCTCGTGGCCTCCGGCTGGTGGGCGCCCTACGCTCCCGAACGCCCCCACCTGCTCTACTCCCTGAGCAAGAGCTTCACGGCCACGGCCGCCGGACTCGCCGCCGCCGAAGGGCTGTTGGACCTCGACGACCCGGTGATCACGTACTTTCCCGAATTCGAGGCCGACATCACCGACCCGCGCAGCCGCGCCATGCTGGTCCGGCACGTCGCGTCCATGGCCAGCGGACACCTCGCCGAGACCCACGACGTGGCCTTCCGGCGCGACCGCGCGGAGCCCGTACGCGGCTTTCTGCTCACCCCGCCGGACCGTGACCCGGGCACCGTCTTCGCGTACAACCAGCCGGCCACCTACACCCTCGCCGCGATCGTCCAGCGCGTGACCGGTCAGACGCTGACGGACTATCTGCGCCCCCGCCTGTTCGACCCGCTCGGCATCGGCGAGGTGGCCTGGCTCCAGCGGCCGCCCGGCCGCGACCTCGGCTTCAGCGGACTGCACGCCACGACCGACGCGATCGCCCGCCTGGGCCAGCTGTATCTCCAGGACGGGGTCTGGGAGGGGCGACGGCTGCTCCCGGCGGCATGGATCGCCGAGGCGACCCGCGCGCACATCTCCACCTCGGACGGGACCGCGGACGGCGCGGAGTCGGACTGGCAGCAGGGCTACGGGTTCCAGTTCTGGATGGCCCGGCACGGCTACCGCGGCGACGGCGCGTACGGCCAGTTCTGCCTCGTCCTGCCCGAGCACGACGCGGTCGTCGCGACGACCGCGGCGACCGAGCGGATGCAGGACCTGCTCAACCTCATCTGGCGGCACCTGCTGCCCGCGTTCGGTCCCTCGCCGCTTCCCGGCGGGGACGACGAGCGCCTCCGTGAGCGGCTCGCCGGGCTGGCCCTGCCGCCGGTCGCGGGGCGGGCCGAGCCGCAGGGGCGGGCGGAATCCTGGTCCGGGGCACGCTTCACACCCGAGCCGGACGAGGACGGAACCGCCCGGCCCAGGAGACTGACGGGCGTCGTGGTCGGCGGGGACGCGGACGGCTGGACCCTCCGCCTCGACGAGGGCGGCTCGGGTCTCGTCCTGCGGCTGGGCGACGCCGGATGGGCCCTCGGCACGGGACCGGTCCCCACCGCGGTGAGCGGGGGATGGCGCGACCCGGACACCCTGAGCGTGGACGTGCTGTTCCTGGAGACGCCGCACCGGCTGAGCGTCACCTGCGCGCTCAACACGCGTACGTTCACGGCGCGCTGGCACACGACACCCCTGCACGGCGGCCCGCTCAGCTCGCTGCGCGCACCGTCCCGCGACAAGGCGACGCCGGCTCCCGGCGCCGCGCCTGCCGCTCGCTGACCCGCGTCCGCGCCGCCCGCTGCCGCTGCTCGCCGACGGGCCTCCGGCGGTCGCGCCGTGCGGCGGCCGGTACCTGGTACCTGGTACCGGCGCGGGCTTCCTCGGCCGCTGCCCGGACGCGAGCCTTCTACGAACCGCGTCTGAGCGTCGACTGACTCGTGCCGTTCGTGGGCAGGCGGTCCAGTGAGTCGAATCATCATGTGCCCCTTGGTGCACTCGCGCACGGTTCCAACACCGGTTATGTCGTTGAGTGATTGAGCTGCTACATCCCGCTTATGTTCGCTGCGGACAGGCCGACCGCCGAGATCCTGCGGGTCGAGGTCACTGACACGCTGGCCTACTGGACGGTTCTTGCCGGGCCCACCTTGAGGGTCGTCGAGGACGTGGACGGCTTCCTCTGCCATCTGCGCTTCGGCCGGACCCGCGCGGAATCGACCACAAAGGCGTACGCAGGTCACCTCAAGCGCTTCCACGCCTGGTGCGGCGAACAAGGCCTGTCGCGGGAGCACGCGGCCGCCGAGCTCCCGCACTACCTGATGAAGCTGCGGACCACGCCCCGGCTGACGAGCGGCCGCGGCCAGGGGCAGCTGCCACAGGACTCCACGCTCGCCCCCGCCCTGGCGGCAATCCACGGCTTCTACCAGCACTTGGCCGACCTCCGCCGGATCAGTGCGAAGGCGGTCGACGCCCTGTTCGCCACCGCTCCGCACCTGGCGGCAGGAAAACTGGTACTTGAGCCGCGTATCCGCATCGATCCGCGGCCGAGTCACGCTTCCGGCCGGCCACCGGCCGCCAGCCACGAGGAGTTCGCCGCCCTCCTGCGTGCCACGAAGACCGCCCGCGACCGCTGCATGGTCGCTCTGCTCGGTGCGGTTGTGGAGTTCGGTTCGGCGTTCCCAGCGGACGGCGAGGCGTTTGAACTGGTGGAGCAGGGCTAAGGTCTGCTCGACGACGTAGCGGAGTTTGCCCAGGTCCTTGATGTTCGGGGCGCCCTTGCGGGAGATGACCGGCAGGATCCGGCGGCGTCGCAGCTCATGGCGCACGGCCTTCGAGTCGTAGGCCTTGTCGCCGAGGAGCGAGTCGGGTCGTCTGCGCGGGCGGCCGGGCCGTCCGGCGACGGGCGGGATGCCGTCGACCAGGGCGAGGATCCGGGTGACGTCGTTGACGTTGGCCGCGGTGGTGATGACCTTGAGCGGAGTGCCGCGTCCGTCGCAGATCAGGTGGTGCTTGCTGCCCGTCTTCCGCCGGTCGACCGGCGACGGACCGGTGTCGGCTCCCCTTTTTTCGCGCGGATGTGGGAGCCGTCCACACACGCGCGGGACCAGTCGAGTTCGCCGGCCGCGTTCA